>JALTUD010000274.1 GCA_027047735.1 Flavobacteriales bacterium
TTCGGTTCCGCCCGTTGCTCCTCGTACGAGCCGATGTTCGCTCTTTTCACACCAAACAATTCAGCAAACTGACTTTGGTTTAATTTTTTAACAGCCCGTATTTTTTTTATGTTAAATCCTATCTCTGTCATAATGCAAAGTTAGCAAACTTTAATTATTTTGCTAAAAAAAATAGTTTTTTCTTGCTAATTTATTTAGTATCGCTTACATTTGCCCAACAATTAACTAAAAACTACAAATATGGAAGTAACCACCAAAGGTTTTGAGACCGTAAAAAACTACCTTCTCGATATGGAATACAATATAAAGTACGAAGACGAAACAGAAGGAATCGTTGTGATTGAAAAACAAGACGAGGGCATCCTCAATTTAGTATTGGATTGCGAAGATTCAATATTAGTAATGGAGCAATCGCTTTTTGAGGTAAAACACGAATCCCCTGAGCTATACAAAGAATTACTAATAAAAAACAGAGATATAGTCCACGGAGCATTTGCCTTGGACAACGGAAACGTATTGTTCCGCGACACTTTACAGTTAGAAAACTTAGACAAAAACGAATTAGAAGGTTCAATCAATTCATTAAGTCTTTTAATGACAGAGTACGCCGATAAGTTGATAGAATTTTCAAAGTAAGAGAGCTAGGGCGTTCCCATTACAGCATAAAAAAGCGGTTTCGTTTTCACTACACCACTTTTTAACGCCGTAATGGTCGGGCTATCACTACTCACTCTTTTAGCCCTCAAAAGGAGGAGGGCTAAAAGGAGTTCAAACACGCCGTTCTATCCCTAACGCGGGGCAGGTGAGTGCAAAGAAAACGGAGTTTAGTTTTCTTAGACGATGAAAAATTATTTTGCATAGCCCCAGCTATGGAAAATAATTTTGAAGAAGTATAAGGAAAATAAAACCGTTTTATTGTGCTCAGATGTCCCGTGTTAGGGATACAATCCCTAACGCAAGTCAAATAATATAGGAACAAATGAAAAAATCAGTAAAAATTGTAATAGCAATCACAATAGGATTATTAAAAATTTTAACAAGAATAGATTAAAAAACATAAAAAAAATGGGAATATTCAGCAGATTATTTAAAATAGGACAAGCAGAAGCAAACAATATCGTCGATAAATTAGAAGATCCGATACGCTTAACAGAACAAGGAATACGCGACTTAAAGAATGATTTACAAGATTCTTTAAAAGCACTAGCCGAAGTAAAAGCGATGCGTATTCGTTCCAACGCAGATTTAAACAGAGCAAAATTTCAAGTCAAAGACTTTGAAAAGAAAGCGATGCTTTTATTAAGCAAAGCCAAAGAAGGCAAAATGGATCCGGCAGAGGCAGACAGATTAGCCACCGAAGCCCTAAAAAGAGTCAGCCAAGCCAAAGAAAATGCTGCAAGAGCTGAAGCAGAGGTTCAAAAATTCGATTCTTCCATTGCTCAATTGGAGTCAAACGTTAATCGTGTAAAATCAAACATCACGAAATACGAAAACGAATTAAAAACGCTAAAAGCTCGAATGAAAGTAAGTCAAGCAACCAAAAAAATCAATAAACAACTTTCGCAAGTGGATTCATCGGGAACAATTGCAATGCTTGAAAAGATGAAAGACAAAGTAAACGAAGAAGAAGCCTTGGCAGAGGCTTATGGCGATATTGCAGACGCATCAAAGAGTGTAGATGAAGAAATAGACTCAGCCCTTGATGTTGTCGATGCCGAATCGGAAGATGCTTTAGCGGAATTAAAACGCAAAATGGGAATGGAGTAATACCTTAAATTTAAGTGTTTTGAAATAATCCTTAAATGCGGATTTAAGGATTATCTTCTTTTTATTCTCAATACGCGTTAGGGATTGTATCCCTAACACGAATAAATTTGGAAGCATAAAGCGTTTTTATTTTTCTTATTCTTCTTCAAAATTCTTTTCCATAGCTGGGGCTATGCTCAATGCAATGAACTTTATGAAGAATTTGAAGAATTTATTTTTTTCAAGACTTAGGCGTAAAATTTTTGTTGTAACGAGTTACTACAAAATTTTACAACGACAGTATTGAAAAAAAGAAAGATTCAAAAATTCTTAAAGTTTGTTGTTTTGAGCATAAGCAAAAGAATTTTTCATCGTCTAAGAAAACTAAAACTCACTTTCAATCATCCAAATTTATCCGCGTTAGGGATAGAAGTGGCATCCTTTTGGTTTGTTGCATATATGCAAACCAAAAGATATAACGGATAGCCCGACCCCAAAAGTACAAAAGAGCGTTCCCTGAAAAGGGTATGCTCTTTTGTGCTTTTGGGGGAACGCCCAAATCAATACATTAAATATTTCACAGGAAAGTAATAGCGTTGCGTTTATAAATGTATTTTTGCACAAAAGAAAGAAGTAATGAGTTTAGAAATATTATATGAAGACAATCATTTGATTGCGGTAAATAAAAAAGCCGGAGATTTGGTGCAGGGAGACAAAACCGAAGACGTAACCTTGATGGACAAAATCAAAGCCTATATCAAAAAAAAATATAAGAAACCCGGTGATGTTTTCTTGGGTGTGGTTCATCGCTTGGATAGACCTGTTGGTGGTGTTGTTGTTTTTGCGAAGACGAGCAAAGCCCTTTCGAGAATGAACAAACTCTTTCAAGATAGAGATGTACAAAAAACATATTGGGCTGTAGTAGAACATTTACCACCCGAAAACGAAGAACGTTTGACCCATTATTTGAAAAAAAACCAAGAAAAAAACCGTTCAAGGGCTTACGACAAAGAAGTAAAAGGAAGTAAAAAAAGTGTATTGGATTACCGTTTGATAGGTAGAAGCAAAAATTATTTTTACGTTGAACTCGAACCTCAAACCGGAAGACATCATCAAATCAGAGTGCAACTAAGTCATATTGGTTGCCCGATAAAAGGAGATGTGAAATACGGAGGAAAACGCACCAATAGAGATGGTTCTATTCATTTATTAGCTCGTTCGCTTTCATTTGTTCATCCGGTAAAAAAAGAAAAAATCACAATCAAAGCCAATCCCCCCAAAAAAGACCCGTTGTGGGCAGAATTTTTGACCCTAAACAAATAAACTTGTTAAAAACGATACAACTTTTTTGTGAAAAATGCGTCTTTACCACGTTATGATGAAATATAGTACCTGTTTATTTGTATTGTTTTTTTCTGTTTGGGGAAATGCCCAAATGGGAAGATTGGGAGATGTAACCATTTCCACAAAAACCATTGTCAATGAATTTACATCTCTTACTTCGGATGCCTACACCGGAGATTTAATCCTTAATGTAGCTCAATCTTCCTTAAATGACCACAATCGGTTTCCAATGGATTTGGAACAAGGAGATTTAATATTAATACATCAAGCACAAGGAGCTTCGGTAAACGCCTCTCCCGAGCCTTGGACGGGGAATGGCATTTACGGGTTACCTCAATCTCCTCAATGGGGAGAAGTAACCAACTATAACAACTGCGGAAACTATGAATATGCTGAAGTTAAATCGGTTATTTCTCCAACACAAATTGAGTTACTCTGTGGATTAACCCACGATTATACCGCTTCCGGTAAAGTACAAATTGTAAGAGTACCAAGATATAGCAACTTAACCTTAACCGATACCTTAACTACTCAACCTTGGGATGGTAATGTAGGCGGAATTTTAGCAATTGAAGTAGGAGACCGATCAGGAGTATGGTTTAATCAATGGACTAATTTAGCAAGCATCTTTACAATCAGTGGCGTTATAGATGTTAACGGATTAGGTTTTAGAGGAGGAATTGCCAATGAAGTAAACTCAATTAATGGTGGTGCGGATTACGCTTCTATTAATGCTAACAACGGAGGTATGAAAGGAGAAAGCATTGCGGGATATGATTTCGATTACATTCCTTTGGGAGGACAATATGGTAAAGGTGCTCCTGCAAACGGTGGTGGGGGTAGTTGTGCTCACAACGGTGGTGGTGGCGGAGGTGCTAATGGTGGTGATATTAATTTATGGACAACAGGGACAGGAGTTCCCGATAATACTTTTTCTACCGCATGGAATTTAGAGACACCTGCTCCAACAATTAATTCCGGTGGTGGACGTGGAGGATATACTTTTTCCTCCAATGACCAAAATGCAATGACAACTCCACCAGGAGATGCAAGTTGGGGGTCGGATAGTAGAAGAAATCAAGGTGGACTAGGAGGACGTCCGTTGGATTATTCAACCGGAAAAGTATTCTTTGGAGGAGGAGGTGGCTCAGGCGATAGAAATGACAGCTATAATAATGGCGGTTCAGGAGGAAATGCAGGCGGTATAGTTTTTCTTCGTGTATATGGTAGAATAGATTCGCAAAATGGAGTTATTCTCGCAAACGGAGAAAATGGAGAAGATTTAGAATCGGTAAATACACCTTTTTGGGGATATGGCGGAAATGATGGTGCAGGTGGTGGTGGTGCAGGAGGAACGGTTCTTGTTGAAACTAGAGACTTATTGGGAGGAATAAATATTTGGGCTGAAGGTGGTAACGGAGGAAATCAAATTCTAGAAAGTGGTTTAGGCTACTTAGCTTCGATTGATGAAGCAGAAGGGCCGGGAGGTGGAGGAAGCGGAGGTGTTATCTTTTATTCTCCTAATATACAACCAGCAATGATAACACCACATGTTCAAGGCGGTGCAAATGGAACGACAAACTCTGATGCACTATCTGAATTTACTCCCAACGGGGCAACGTCGGGAAATAACGGAAGTGTTTTAACTATTACAAACCTAAATGGATTTAACCTCCTATCTATTGAACATTCTGTATGTTTTGGTGATAGTGCTTTTTTTGAGTTGAATGTAGATACATTAGGGTTTGATAACGGCGGGTGGTATTCTGCCGCTGATTATTTTGCCGATTCATCAATTATTTGGTACGATACTTATTACAATGTGATAGGCACGGGGGATACGCTTATAACGGGAGCAATTACATCTGACACTTCTTTTTTTGTAGGAACATGTCCCTACCGTTCGCCTTTATTTAGATTAGAGGTCAAACTCGGTTCTTCTTTCACCCTGGACACAACAGGACTAACGGTAGTTAACGAACATTGTAACCAAGGCGATGGCAGTATTTCGGGGATAGTTGCAACCGGAGGTTATCAACCACTGACTTACGAATGGAACGGCACACCAAGTACTCAAGCTGATACAAGTCAGTTAAGTAGCGGTAACTATTCGCTAAAAATAACAGACAATAACGGTTGCGCGGTGGTTTTAGACTCGATTACGATAGAAAATGAAAGTGGTCCTCTGCTGGACACTTCTAACGTTTCCATAGCCGATGAAAGTTGTGGTCAGCTCAACGGTGGTGTTCAAGGAGTTACTTTACAAGGAGGTTCATCGCCTTATGTTTATACGTGGGACGGAAATGTATCCACTTCTTTAGACACTGTAAATTTACTTAATGGAATACATCAATTAATGGTTGAAGATGCTTACGGATGTAAAGATTCCGTAGAGATTACAATCGGAGAAATACCGGCTCCTGTTCTTGATACAACAAACGTTGTCGTGCATTCGGAAAACTGTAACCAACTCAATGGTTCTATACAAGGTATAAGTGTACAAGGCGGAACAAGTCCTTACACATACAATTGGAACGGTACAGCCTCTACATTGGACTTAAACGGAATATCATCAGGGACATATCAATTGATTGTTGTAGATGATTTAGGTTGTAGCGACACCGTGAGTTTTGTTGTGGGGGAAACACTTCCTCCGGTTATTGACACAACAAATATGGTTCTTGTACCTGAAAGTTGCGGTGCACAAAACGGCTCTATTTCTGGGATTGAGGTAACGGGCGGTATTCCATCGTATAACTATTGGTGGAATGGGAATCAATCATCTTCTTTGGATATAAATCATTTACAAGGAGGGAATTATACTTTATTAGTACTAGACGATGTAGGATGCCGAGATTCTATTTCCGTTGACGTTTCTTCCTTAAGCAGTCCCGTTGCCGGATTTATTATTCCTGACACAGTTTATTCAAACGAAGAATTTTTAATACAAAATAACTCTAGCACCGATGTAGTTTCTTGGTTGTATCTCTTAGGAAACGGAACACAATCACAATTGGAAAATCCGATTGTTATGTACGAAGAAAACGGAGACTACTTAGTTTGCTTACGAGTTGAAAACAACAACGGATGTACGGATTCTATTTGTGAAAACATTACGGCAATAACGCACGAATTGCCATTAATTGTTCCCAATGTATTTACTCCGAACAACGACGGAGAAAATGATAATTTTGTTATCTTCGGGTTAAAAGAAACTTACGGGATACAAATCTATAACCGTTGGGGCAAATTACTTTTTGAAGCAACACCTTACTTGAACGAT
>JALTUD010000275.1 GCA_027047735.1 Flavobacteriales bacterium
AATTAATGTTTTTTGTTCTAATATTTATTCAATCGGTTTATCTTTTATTGTTTGGGCGTTCCCCTTTTTTGCAAAAGACACATATCGCTTCGCTAAACGTGTCTTTTGCAAAAAAGGGTCGGGCTATCCGCTATATCTTTTGGTTTGCATAAAGCAAACAAACCAAAAGGATGCCGCTCCTATCCCTAACGTGGAATGAAATAAGTGCAAGAAAGTGGAATTTGTTGTTCTCAGACGATGAATATTTTCTTTGCATAGCCCCAGCTATGGAAATAAAATATGAAGAAGTATGAGGGCGACAAAACCGCTTTATGTGCTTACTTTCATTTCACGTTAGGGATACAATCCCTAACGCAAAAACACGCACATCCCAACAAAACAAACTTCTTGCCAATTTCTAATTACCTATATTTAACCTTAAATCCGCAAGTGAACTTCTATTCCAAAGCCAAACTCCGCATCATTATTGGCAATGCTCGTTTTTCGATACTCACCGTAGCTATGGCTACGTTTGCGTGTCTCAAAACTGTGCTAGACCAATACTAATGCGTATTTTGACTTTTCATAACGAAATCACTTGCGGATTTAAGGTTTAAACTCAATGCAGAAGAAATATCTGTTCCTGTCGGATACTGAAATACTTCCAATTCAAAAGCGGGGACAACGGAAAGTAAATGATCAAAAATATCGGCGATGATAGCTTCGTAAATTACCCATTCTTTTCGTGTACTGAAAGCATAAATTTCAATCGGCAATCCTTTTTCCGAAGGGGCTAATTGTCGTACCATACAAGTCAACTCTTTACTAATGTTTGGGTTTTCTTGCAAGTACAACTCTACGTATTTTCTAAACACACCTACATTGGTCAAACTTCTTCCGTTGGGTGCTTTGGAATTATCTAAATTTCGCTCTTTATTGTACCGCTCAATCTCTTGTTGTTTTTCCTCAATATAAGGTTTTAAAAGTTTAATATTTTTCAGTTCTTCCAACAATTGATTATCGCAAAAACGTACGGTGCTTATTTTTACATTCATTGCCCTTTTTATCCGCCTTCCTTTTGATTCTTCCATTCCTCTCCAATTCTTAAAAGAATCAGAAATCATAGAATAAGTGGGAATGGTAGTAATGGTTAAATCAAAATTTCTGACTTTTATCGTCGCCAGATTAATTTCTATTACCGTCCCGTCGGCTCCGTACTTGCTCATCGTTATCCAATCGCCTATACGAACCATATCGTTTGCCGCTAATTGTATACTGCCAATAAATCCTAAAATCGTGTCTTTAAAAATCAACAATAAAATAGCAGACATTGCTCCCATTGCCGTTAGGAAAAACATCGGTGTTTTACCCGTTAACACCGAAAAGATAACAATACCAAAGAAAGTATATACGATGATCTTTGCCAACTGAAAATAACTTTGCAAAGGCTTGTCCTTATACCTCGGCTTGGTTTCCAGCATCTTATGAAAAGCATTCAAAAAGGAAATAATCACTCTCAGAAAAGCAATTGCCAAAACTGCTTCCAAAATTGAATTTAAAACGGGAATCATCCCTTTGTAATGATTCAAAATGGAATTTACCGAATACAAAACTATGGTTATCGGCAATAATCCTGATAACTTTTTAAAGAATCGTTCTTGCACTAAAACATCATCCCATTTCGTATGTGTACGCTCCGCAAAACGATGAACTTTATTTAAGATAATTGTTTTACTGACCCAATAAACAATAAAAGAAAGGGCAACAATTAAAGTTAAATGTATCAACGTTACCAAAACATCATTTTCTGTATAAGAAAGGTTTACTTTGTTTAATAATTCTACAATTATTTTTTTCATATAAAATTATTCTTCTGCAAGTTCTAAATCAATTTGTTTTTTCACTAAATCCACATTTTTCACCTTAACAGTTACGGATTGTCCCAAATGAAATTTCGGTTCGTTTTGATGCGACTCCAATTGTTTTGTTTTTTGATTCACAAAATACGAACCGTCTTCTATTGTTCGAACATGCACTAAACCTTCACATTTGGTTTCGCTCAATTCCACAAAAATTCCCCAATCGGTAACTCCCGTAATTTTACCATGATAAACATTTCCGATTTTATCACTCATATACTTTACTTGCATATATTTTATGGAAGCTCTTTCCGCATTGGTTGCCTCTTTTTCGGTAGCCGATATGTGTTTACACTTATCTTCCAATCCGTCAGTTTTTGATTGTTTCTTCGACAGCTTATCAAAAAGCAAACGATGCACCAACAAATCGGCATACCTCCTAATCGGCGACGTAAAGTGCGTATAATATTTAAACGCCAATCCGTAGTGTCCGATATTTTCGGTTGTATATATTGCCTTTGACATAGAGCGAATAACCATAGGTCCTATAATATGTAATTCATCCGCTTTCTTTGCTTTTTCCATGACTTGATTCAAGGCGTAAGAAATCGGTTTGTTTTTTACTTCTTTTATTTCGTAACCGAACTCTTTTAAAAAGATTTTTAAATCGGCAATCTTTTCCGGATCCGGTTCGTCGTGGCAACGATACACAAAAGGAATTATTTTTTTATTCGGTGCAGGTTCTCCGACAAAAGTTGCTACTCTTTTGTTTGCCAACAACATAAATTCTTCTATCAGCTTGTTAGCGTCTTTCGATACTTTCAGCGTTATTCCCTGTGGATTGCCGTCTTCGTCCAAAACAAAACGAACTTCTTGGCTCTCAACGTTCAAAGCCCCTTTTTCCAATCGTTCATTTCTGAGCGTTTTTGCTAAAGCATCCATTTCGCGAATAACAGGCGAAAAAACTTCATCTTCGGCTCTTCCTTCTATGATTTCTTGAGCTTGTTCGTAAGCAAAACGTTTATCGGAATGAATAATCGTCTTTCCAAACCACTCTTTTTTTATCCGTGCATTTTTATCTAATTCAAAAACTGCTGAAAAGGTAAGTTTAGTTTCATTAGGTCGCAAAGAACATAATTGATTGGAAAGTACTTCGGGCAACATCGGGATAACTCTATCCACCAAATAAACAGAGTTACCTCTGTTATAGGCTTCCATATCAAGAGCTGTATTGGGTTGCACATAATGACTTACATCGGCTATATGTACTCCTATTTCTACATTCCCGTTTTCTAATTTCCTGTACGACAAAGCATCATCAAAGTCTTTTGCATCTGCGGGGTCAATCGTAAAGGTTAATACATCTCTGAAATCTCTTCTGTTTTTTACCTCTTTGTCGTAATCCTCTTCTTTAATTGCTTCAGACTCCTTAATAACATTATCCGGAAATTTATATGGAAATCCAAATTCCGAAAGAATAGAGTTCATTTCCACATCAATATTACCCGGCATCCCCAATCGTTCGACCACTGCACCTAAAGGACTTTTTGATTTTCCCGGCCACGAAAGTAATTTCACTTTTACTTTCTCTCCATCCTTTGCTCCGTTCAAGTGTCCTCGTTCTATATAAAAATCAACAGGCATATTTTTATCGTCAGGACGAATAAAAACTGCATTTTTGGACTTCTCTACCGTACCGATAAACTCTGTTTTATTCCTGTCTAGCACCTCAATGACCTTCCCTTCCAATTTTCCTTTTCGGGAATGCAGGGATACTTTTACAGTATCTTTCTGAAAGGCTTTACCGGTATTTGAAGGATGGATAAAAATATCGTTATCGAAACCATCTACTATTAAGTAGCCGGCACCCCTTGCGTTAAAATCAATTTTACCTGTTACTTCTCTTTGTTCCTCTTCTTTATGATTATTTGCCGTAGTATATTTACCGTTACCAATATGTTTAATCCATTCCAAGGCTTCCATTTCTCTCAAAATCTCATTCATCAACTTTCGTTCACTTCCGGAAGCTAAGCCTAATTTTTCGGCAATTTCTTTGTAATTAAATGATTTACCGGGATTTTTATCAAATATATTGATAGCTTTTTGTGTTATTTTTTTCTTTAAAGTAGCTCTCGGCTTTCTTTTTTTTCTTTTGTTACTCATATTTTAATTTTATTGTATTTTCTTATACCGCTTTTGTATAAGAATACTATTCTCTCTCACGAAGTATTTCCTCTCTACTTATCAAAGATAGCAATAATGTACTTATCTGAAATTAAAGTTATGTTATTTCTATGTAAACAAAAAAACAGCTTAATCTTCTTTTCTATTAAATATGTGACGGATGGCGGTATGAGTAGTGCGGGATTTCGAAGCATTTACCTATCAATCGGTTACTATTTTATTAAATGTACTCATGTTGAATTTACCACATCGCCCCGCATTACTTATGACCGCGTGTTAGCAGCTGCCTTTTTTCTGTCCAAAGTAATGTTCGCCCATATTTCTATAAAGTTTGTTTTAATCGATTTAAAGTCATATGTTTTTCTGCTAATACAAATCTTTCAAGTCAGTAATTTTAAAATTAATATCAGAATACTTTGGGGCAATCTTATTTTTTATGTTTTGTAAATCTTTGTCAGTATAACGGTAGCCCAAAATGATTTCTGTAATTCTAATTTTTGGAATTTCATAATCAACCCGTTGCATATTTGGTGCTAAATACATGTCGTCATTTTGGTTCATGTGACAGTTTAAAATTGGAATTTGGAAATAATATGTTTTTGCAGGTTTGTGTAATTTCGCAGGATAAGTTATAGGGTAAACCTTATTTTTATTACTATCAGTAACAGTTACTGGATTTATGTTGTCAAAGACCAATCGTATCTCACTTTCAAACTCATAGATGGGGTGCTTAATAAAGCAACAAATTTTTTCATCGAGGATTTGATTATCAATTTCTGTATTGAATTTTTTAACTGAACTAAATTTATCAATCCCATAATAGACCTCTGTTAAATGATAAAAATACCATTTCAAATTATTTTCAATTTTCAACCTTATGATTACTCCATATCCATCACGTCCATGAAGTTTCCATAGTAGATGCTCTTTTGTTTTTTCAGCAAATATCTTAGCAAAAGAGCACATTGATAGGCAGTATAATTCTTCTTTGGCTTTTTCTGCTGTTCCTTTAAAATTTAATTCTTTAATTGCATATTCCATTTCCAATTTATCGTCCATGTTATTCAAATTGTATAGACGAATAAATCCAGTATTTAGAATAGAGTATAAGGTATCCAATGTTGTAAAATGAATGAAATCATTTTCAGAACTCAGATAAAAAGGAGTGTCTTTAAGTTTGTAGTTTTCCTTTGGGTGTCGCCAATAGCGATAGTTAAACTCATTTCGGTCTATTTGGTTTTGGTCTTTATATACAGTTTGACCAACCTCATAGCCCAGTTTTATTATCTCGTTTACTAAGTTGTCAGTATTATTCACTTTAAATTATTCTTTCAAGTCAGTTTTAATATCAAAATTATAGCTAACGTACATATAAATACAAAGCCCAAACAGCACTATAAGTAAAACCGCAAATCCACTACTCCAACATCGACTCCGCATCAAACTCTTCGTCTTCGGTGTCTTCTTCGCTTGCCTCCGGCATAGTGATAGAATCGTAATTGATTTGCTTCAACTCTTGATCTGCTTCTTCTGCTTTTTGAACATCCGCTTCGGTTACGGAAGAACCGCAAGAATTGAACAAAACGATTGCGAATAAAATGATTGAGGTATTAAGTACTTTTTTCATAATCGACTGATTTTTAGTTTTTCAAATATAGTTAATTTGTTTGAATCTTTACTTCGGATAGCATAGAAAATACTTTTTTACTGTTTTTGAGAGTGCTTGTATATTCAAATTGTCGCTAGCTTCAGTAATGTCTCGCGTTTCTCCCGTTTTATATACAATTTTTATGGAATCGCTATTGGGGTTATATGCGTTATTTTCGATAGCATCGGTGAAAACGAAATAACCAGTTTCTTCTATCGGGACTCCTAACTTTCGGGCTGCTTTTTCTTTTTCATTTTGTATTTCTTCTGCTGTAAACGGTTCTTTCTGTAATCTTATTTTTAACAGTTTGCGGTTGACCAACATATTGGATAATAGTGCTAAAATTTTATCGCTGTGTTTTGTCCACACTTTTATTGCTCCTAACACATCATAATCGTCTATTTGAGCAAATTGTTCCAACGTTGATTTTTGCTGAAAGTCTTCTTTGATAACCTCCGAGTACAAGAAAAAACGGAATGCAGGGCTACAAAATAATTCTTCTCCTTGCATAGCCAATTCTTTTGCTCGTTCTAATGTTTTTACCAACAAAAACTCAGCACTTATAACGGTTTTATGCAAATAAACTTGCCAATACATCAAACGTCTTGCTACAATGAATTTCTCAATGGAATAAATGCCTTTTTCTTGTATCACCAGCTCATCATTAACGACGTCCAACATTTTTATAATTCGTTGATTGCT
>JALTUD010000276.1 GCA_027047735.1 Flavobacteriales bacterium
GGTATCGTGGGAAAATTAGTTTTTCTTTTTTGTAAGTTTTGCCGTCAACTTCAATTTCTTCTATTTGTAAATGGATAAATTGTTTTACAATATCCATCCAGCTATCTTTTTGTAAGATATATTCCCATAAATAAGCCGTTCTGTAACCATTTGGGTTAGGCGGATTACCTTTTCCGTTGTTATTGCCTTTGTTAAACGGCAACCAATAGGTTTTACTTCCATCTAATTTTGTGGTCATAAACACTTCGTCCTGGTCAACAGCAAAATGAACGAGTGCTCTTTTTTTGAAAGCAAAAAGCAACTCTTTATTGTCTCTTGTGCTGCTGTATTGTTTTAAAGCATTACCAACATTTTGTCCTGTAAATTGATTTTTAAGTTCCAATGTGGCAACGGGAATACCATTAATAGCCAAAACAACATCAACCGAGTTTTTATTCTTTTTGCTGTAATAAACCTGACGATAAACTTTCAGGCTGTTTTTATTGTACAAATCAACTGCATCCGGATTAAGCCCCGAAGCAGGCTGAAAATACGCCAACTGAAAACGAACGCCATAATCTACAAAACCGTTTCTGAGCACATCTAAACTGCCTCTTAAATCGAGTTCTTTGTATAAACGCTGAATAATTCGGTTATCTGTATTCGCTCCGTGAATGGCAGAAATCTTCTCCCATTTTTTTGGTTGAGATTCTTGCAGAAAAGCAATAACCTCATATTTAAACATACCCAGTTCTTTGCTGTAATCTTCTGCGTTACCTTGTGTGTATCCGCCTTGCCCAACGAGTGATTGTACAAGGGCAGTTTCAAATATTTTTTCTGTTGTTATGCTCATACTTCCTCTATTTGTGCCGGTTGCTCTTCTTGTTTTTTCATAAACTGCCTATAAGCAACATCTTTAAAAATTAATCTCAATGTATGTTTCTCTTTTTCCGAAACAGTTTCTTTTAGATTGCCGTCTTCATCGTAGCAATCTTTTACAAACTCATAATCGTTTTGATATTCTTCTTCGGAAATACTACTTAATTTACTTGGCAAATCTGATTCTATAATCTCAAAAGTGTCAGGGTCGAAATAACGAACCAATGGTTTATTGATTTCGTTGTATTCTCTGCCTTGAAAACAGGGTTTTCCTTTGCTTGATTCCCAATAAATACCGAAAAATTCTGTACGATTCGATTTATAGATTTTGGCAATTTGCAAACTGCCATCAACTTCTCTAATAGATTTATCCAGAGAAATGGAACTCAAAACCCTTAAAGGTTCCATATCTAATTTTGATTGTACTTTATCTTCATCCAGCAAAATTTTATTGAAACGGTATTTTGCTTCTCTTTCAACATCAATTTTGGCATCACCCATAAATGCACTGAAACTTGTTTTGGTTGAATCGTTTGTGAGTTCATCGAAAATAAAACCTTCAACTTCTTGTGAATAATACAATTTCCATACGCGAAAAGCTCCATTTGCTCCTTTTTGCCAGTCCCAACCACCGAATAAGAATTTAGCACTTCCTCTCAATTCGTGAATATCTTCTCCTTGAATTTCAGAGATAATTTTTGAAACCAATGCTGTAAATTGTTCCGATAAAAATTCTAAAACTTCTTCAAGCGTGGCAGAGGGCGATTGCAAATATTTATCTAAATGTATGGATGAGACCAAATTTAAAACCAATGGATAAGCCCGAATGGTGCTACCTGCAAAACAAAGCAGGCAATCTTTGCGAGGCAACTCAAAAAGTTTAATGCCGTGTTTCCATTTTTCACCACCAGTTAAGCAACTATCTGTTGCAAATACCAATTCTTCGGTATCGTTTACTTGGCGTATATGTGCTGTACAAAGTGTCATAATTTATTCCGTTACTTTTATTTTACCCGTTACCACTTCACTGATTAAAGCGCTGCGGTATTCGGTTAATAGGTCAATTAGTTTTTTTGCTTTTTCGGCTTTCAATTTTAGCTTATCTAATTCATTATTTATATGAGCTACAATATCTCGCTGCTCTTTAATTTGGGGAAATGCTATTAATATATTTTTCAATTTTGTTTGATTTAAAATAGGCAAAGTTGTGTAGTCTGCTTCATTTAATACCATTTCTTTATTGCCAACTATAAAATAATATCCCCAATACGGAAGGATTTTTTCTTTATCGAATGATATAATATTTATTTGTTGATTTGCTGATGCTTCTGATTCAGACAAACTCACCTTACCAAGTGTCGCACCTATACTCACAAGATATATTGATTGTTTTGGAAATAATTCTACTTGATTTTTTTCAAAAGCCTCTGATTTAAGTTTTCTTTTTGAATCTGTTAATATTTCGTTTCTATCAAAATCGCCAGGTGTATACCAATTTATTTCTCCATTTTCAAAAAAATCTATATCTGAACCTGCAATTTTGGGTGTTCTTCCAGTTTGAACATTCGCAGTATATTTTATTGGCAAAACCTCCCAATGCTCAGGAATTTCCCCTAACCATTCAATGCCGCTGTCTTTCATAGGCACATCAGGGTTAATGCCTTTGGTTACCGCTTGGTTGATGATGGCTGTTTTTTCTTCTTCGTAGAGTTCGAGCAGGCGTTTTTTGTCGGCAATGAGTTCGTCTATTTCGGCTGTTTTGCGGTCGATGTAGTTGGCTATGGCGGTTTGTTCTTCTGGGGTTGGGAACGGAAAACTGAATTCAACAAAAACATTTTGATATAAATGCTGAATTGTTGAACCATATGAAGTGTAGTTGTTAAATTGAGTAAATGTATTTGATTTTAGTACCCAAAATAAAAACTCAGTTGAAAAATCATCTTTGGTTGAGCGAACTACAAATATCCCACTATTCAGACAAGCTGGTTTATCTAAACCTCTGACAATAGCGAGTTTTCCAATTGTACCATCTTTTGTAATTAGCAAATCTTCTTCTTGCAACTGAATATATGGGTCTTCTTCATACCTTTCTTGGTCAATATGGTAACAATCTTTCCAAATTACTTTATCGTCTTTAAAATCAGAACCAGTTACCAAATAAGAATATCCAACAGATAAAAATTCATCTGATTTAAGTCCTTTCCAACCTACACGAGCTTTTACGTAACAACGATGTTTGATTTTTTTAATATTCCAATTATTTGGAATCTCCCCAATCCATTCAATACCTGAATCCTTATATTTTTCGTGTCTATTCATTGCTTAATCCCATTTCTTGACTTGTTCTTTCAATTACCTTGTATGTATTTGTTCTAGTATTTAATGCAGGGTAAGTACCTTCTAAAATATTAATTACAGCATTGTTGATTTTTGGATTTTCCAAAGAACCGCTAATGATATTTATCTCATTACCATTCTCTTTATTCATACTTACATGAATAATTTGTTCTGCATTACAGGCTACAGCTAAATTCGGATTGTGGGTAACAATTATAATCTGTCTTTTTTCTTTTGCTCTTATAATGAATTGTACCAATATTTTAAAGACACTTTGATTATCCAGATTTTCTTCCGGCTGGTCTATTACCAACGGAATATCATTTTGGTCTAATGTTAAATAAAAAATAAGTAATAAAGCTCCTCGTTCGCCTGGTGAAAGTTCTGAGAGATTTTTATCTCCCAATTTGAGCCTATATTCGGGTTTTAAATAATCAAGATTAAACAGATATGAATATAAATCAAGTACAGAATATCCTTTTTTTAGTTGAGTTTCAACTTCTCTTTTTGCTGCCTTCTGGTCTTCTCGTTTATCTATTTTGAGGTGCTCAATTAAGGTGTCTAAAAATGACGTAATACCTTCAGCAGTTTTTAATTCACTATTTTCAATTAACTGTTTTAACTTTTCTACACCTGCCGGATTTCCTATAAAACTACCCTTACTACCTAAGCTTATGTGGTCAAAAAACTTTTCAACTAATCCAACTATTTTAAAATCCACATCAAGTTTAATTTCATATTCAGAAAGTTGATTGCCATAATTTGCAATAAAAGTGGTAATTGGTTCAAATAGCTTTTTATATAACTCAATTATCTCACTCTTTTTTTCAAACAACTCAATTATTAAGGATTTTCGTTTTTCTTTTGATTTTTCCAAGTCTCCTGTCAGCTCTTTTTCAATGTATGATATTTGTTTCTCTAATGATTTAATTGTTCCTTCTTTGTCTTCACTGCCAATAATTAGCTCTCTTTTTTCGTTCCAAATTTTGATTGCATCAATGTATTTTTGATATGCTTTACTTTGTTCGTCAAGTTTATCCTGTAATTCTTGAAGCTCTTTTTCAATCACTTGCTTTTTATCCATTAAACCTGTCTTGTTGTCGTTATGTATGGATTCATTCAAACTAATTGATAAACTCCGCTTTTTATTTAATACATCTTCTATTTGCTCTTTTTTTATTGTAAGTGAAATGCTATCCTTTACACTCAATGAGTGTTTCTGGAAAACATCCTGAATTTCATCTTTAAGACTTATGTATTGCTTTTCAAACGAATCTAATAATTGAATAACTCGTTCTATTTCAGCAATCTCAATTTTAGTAGTAGATAGTGATTTCTGTATTTTACTTATTTTTTCGCTTATTTCATTTATTTCGTTCCTTATTTCAGAAATTCGTTTTGTAGTTTTTTCATTCTTTTTGATAACTTTCTCGTCAGTAGGTGCTTCAACAGGAGTTGGTTTTACAGCATCATGTGCTTTTAACTCATTCTTTTTTTCTTTTAATCTTTCCTCTAATGATTTACGATAACTTTC
Source organism: Flavobacteriales bacterium (assembly GCA_027047735.1). Lineage (GTDB taxonomy): Bacteria > Bacteroidota > Bacteroidia > Flavobacteriales_D > Parvicellaceae > S010-51. The sequence goes on from JALTUD010000276.1 coordinate 4,730, forward strand.
AGAACCCTTCTTTTCTAACTCAATTATTTCTTTGTTTGAAATTTGTATTTTATTCTTAATTTCTGAAATGTCTTCATTTATAACTTCTGACTGATATTCAATTAATTCATCTAAACTGTTTTTGCCTATTCTATCAGCATCAGATAAATGCGAAAAAATCACATTCCTTAATTCACTTTCAAAATCTTTTAAATCTTCATTGCATAATTTTTCTAAAAAATTTTGGGGCAAATATTTTATTTTTGTGACAGAAGTTTCATCTGGGTTTTCATTTAATTTTTTTTCTTCGAAACTGCCATCTAACCAAAACAAACTTGCATTAAAATTTTCAGATTTATTAATAGGGCGAGGTCTTCTAAATTTTGTTTTGTGCAAAAAAGAAAAGTCCGCATAATTGGGAGTATTACCTAACAATCCTATTGCATCTGCAATAGCACTTTTCCCCTGACCTTTATTTCCAATTATAGCTACCATTGATGGATTTAACTCCAAATCAAAATCATCAAACCATTTTTCACTTAATTTTGAATCTGTTATTTTATTTATTGATAATCTGTCAATAAATTTAGTCGGGTTGGTTCTGGTTCGTTCCAGTAAAGGAGGAGTTTCCCCTATAAATATTCGGCTTTTATCGTTTGCTATTTGTTTTAACCCTTCAAAAGTCAAATCTGCTTTTAACCATGTAAAACAATTTCCAATTTTATCTTTTTCATTTTGTTTGTCTGAAAAAGAATGAGCATCACTACAATCAAGCAGAAAATTGCGAACCTTGGCTTTTTTTAATTTTTCAGAATGTTTATTATAATGCTCAGCTTTTTCAAGTGATGTGAACGAGAATGCAGCTTTATTAATAGTGTTCTTTTTTTCTGCGGCTGAACCATCCCACCTCATTGAATCCCATTCTGATTTACCAACCGCTGTTAAACATTTGCCTTTAAAGTAGCCATTAACAATATCCATAACTACAGTATAATCAAAATTTATATTCCAAAAACCTACTTTCAGGTCAGAATGATTAATTTGTACAGTAGAACTATCCTTGATTTGTTTCCCTAAATTTTCAAGATTTTCTCTTGTCGCAACTCCCCGAAATTCTACTCCTTCAATATCTGGTGAAATTTTGATTGAATGCTGAATAGCACTAAGAAATTGTGTTTCAATTTCATCATAAGAAAGTTGGTCAGAAAAAATCACATGCAAATTAATTTTTTTCCATGCTTCATCTCCAAGTGATGCGAATTTGTTAATTCTTAGTTCTATTACAGGAAGTATAAGTTCAATTTTAGGCAATCTTCCTTGATTTTTATATTCTTTAACTTTTTTATATCCATCAAGAAAAATATAATCGTTGATACCTAAAACCTTAAATTCATCAGGTAATCTTTCTAAGTCAGAAATAAAAGACTCCCATGCTTCCTCAGTATCTCCACCATAATGTTGAATAATTGACTTAGGAGTATGTACATGCAAATCCCATTTATTCCATTTTGAACCTCTTTTAAACTTTTCCATTAGTCAAGCACCGTTTTTGCAGTTTCCAAAGTCTTTTCTTCCAATGCCAAAATATCGGCTTTTATCTCTTCCAAAGAACGCAAGGGTTTAAACTCGTAGAAATATTTGGTAAAGTTTATTTCGT
>JALTUD010000277.1 GCA_027047735.1 Flavobacteriales bacterium
TCTGTCCCTAATGATTGCTGTTATCTCGCTTAAATTGTATTTCATGTTCGATTTTAGTTTTAAATGGTATTAAAAGATGTTCCAAAAACAAAAGTAAAATTATTTAATTTTTATGGGGGTAATTTTAGTTACAAAGTTTGTTTTAATTCCCTTAAATCTGTAATTGAATTTGAAATAGGATGGACTTACGGAGGGCAAAGTAAAGAAAGTAGTGTAAAGAAATTAAAATTAACAGAATTATAACATAAACAGATAGATGTTGATGAAAATTAATAGAAAACACTATTGTGTTTTGTAAAAAAAAATTACTTTTGCTCAATGTTCTAAAAAAGAACCCCGTACAATGAAAAAAATTATTAATATATTTATTATAGTTCTTACTTTTTCCACCCTAACAGGTTCAGCTCAAAGTTGGAAATTCCTTCGCAATGAGTTTTCATTTGGTTTGGGAGCTGCTAGTTTTTTTGGTGAGTTAGGTGGAGCTGATAGAATTGGTTCTCATAATATTAAAGGGATTACAGATATAGATTTTAAAGCAACTAAACCTGCTGTTCAAATTGGATATAGAAGGTTTTTTTCAGCCAATGTAGCTGTTCGTGCCAATTTTACGTTTGGACAAGTGAGTGGTAGTGATGCTTATACGAAAGAAGTTTATCGAAGAAACAGAAATTTAAGTTTTCGTTCTCCAATTGCAGAATTAGCGATTCAGGTTGATTATTTTCCTTTTAGGGAATATTTTGGTCATCTATACCGTTCCAATGGAGTTGTTGGTAAACGAGTAAATCATTTTAGTCCTTACTTGTTCGCCGGAATAGGAGGTTTTTACTATAACCCTAAGGCGAAGTATGATGGTAGATGGGTCGCACTAAGACCTTTACAAACGGAGGGTGTTGCATATAGTAAGTTTTCTGTTGCCTTGCCTGTTGGGGTTGGTTTAAAATATGCAATTGATAAACAATGGAGTGTGGGACTGGAAGTAGGGTTGAGGTTTACATTTACTGACTATATTGATGATGTCAGTACGGTTTACGTTGATAAATCTAATGCTAGCCCAATGGAACAATATCTGGCAAATCCGGCATTAAATGAAGAAGGAAACCCGAGTTGGACAGCACCCGGACAGCAAAGGGGGAGTTCTCAAGCGAATGATTCTTATACTTTCGCAATATTCACACTTAATTATAAGTTATTAAGGGGTAGGCTTAATTTGCCTAAGTTTTAATTCAGAACCTTTAAAAGATTTGTTAGGCTGAAGTATTTAGCTTACAATAGAGTTTAGATGGGGGCTGTTGGAGGGAGTTTCTTGTAAATATTTAGCCAATGCGTTTTATAGTAGCTGTATATATCTTGTTCCTTTCTGCTTTTTCAGTTGCTCAAGTTGATGAGTTTGCTGTGATGGGAGGAGGAGCGTATTATTTGGGTGATTTAAATCCGTATAAGCATTTTAATAACTATCGCTATTCGTTTGGTGGATTATATCGTTATTCTTTTAAAAATAAGCAAGTTGTTTTAAGAGCGAATTTAATGTATGGCAAGGTAGAAGCCTCCGGTTCAGGAAATGCAATATCAAATTTAAGTTTTCGTTCAACTATTCTTGAAATAGGGCCTATCCTTGAGATTAATTATATGCCTTATGAAATAGGTAGTAAGAAAACCAAAGGAACGCCTTATTTGTTTTTTGGGATTACCTATTTTAAGATGAATCCTCAGTCTAAAAGAAACGGGGATTGGGTAAGTTTGCAAACGTTAGGGACAGAAGGTCAAGGTTCATCGCAGAATCCGAATAAAAACTATAAATCGGCTCAGATAAGTTT
>JALTUD010000278.1 GCA_027047735.1 Flavobacteriales bacterium
AATACCAAGTATAACTTACAATTCCAATCGGGGAGTAAGCGGAATTGACGGTTGCACCTCCACCGCTTCGGGAGCAAGTTTGATAAACCAAAAATTGACCGTACTGATAACCGGAGATTTAAGTTTTGTGTACGACATCAATGCCCTTTGGAACAACTATTTGTCGAGTAACTTAAGAATCATAGTCATCAATAATGATGGAGGCGGGATTTTTAGTATTATTCCCGGCCCAACGTCCACAAAGGCTCATAGAGAATTTTTTGAAGTAGGAAATCAAGCCGATATACAAAGTCTGGTAAAATCATTTGACGTCAACTATTACCAAGCGTTCAACGAACAAGAGTTGGAAGAACAACTTGCGGAATTTTATAACCCGCAAGCCAATAATCGACCTGCCGTATTAGAAATAAAAACCCCGAAAGATAAAAATGCCGATGTACTAAAAGATTACTTTAAGCATCTGAACGATTAGCTTTATCCGAAACCTGTTTTCTCATTTCCGGAGCAATAAGTCCGTTAAATTTTACATTGAAATGATGATTAAACGCCTCTAAAACTTCAATGTTTTTCTGTTTAAGCGTATCATCATTCGCCAATAAATCAAAAAACTTTTGGTCATCTAAACTCAGCAAAACAGGGTTGGCATTTTTATTAAAAATGCCAATATCAATCCCGATTTCGTAATAACTGATTAGGTCGAGCATCACATTCCGAACAAAAACCTGAACCCTACGCCAAATACGCGGATATTCCTCCTCCAACTGCCCCAAAATCAAAGAAGAAATATCAAACGTTTGCACGCAAAAAAACAAAATAGCCTTCCGGTATCGCTCCGTATAAGGTAAAGTAATATTTTCCAAAACCGACCGGTATTCTCCGATAATCGACAATTTATATTTAATCGCCTCTTCAATCATCTCGTCCTTACTCTTAAAATGATTATAAAGCGTGGTCTTACTCACCTTCAATTCCTTAGCCAGTTTAGACATCGAAAAATGCTGAATACCGTTATTCTGAAAATAAACCATTAACTTCACAATGTACCTCTCCCTGATTTCCTTATCCGAATACCTTTTCTTATCAGTCGCTTTTCTTCCCATAACGTATAGAATATTTTTTATTTGGGCACTTGTATCTTGTTTTTCGCTCCAATTTTACTCCTGTTTGCACCTACTTGTAAGCCTTTGAGAGGAGCTCATAAAATCGCTCTCCAAAGTCAACAAGTAGAAGTGCGAACAGTTCGCAAAGATTTCCACTACAACCAAGAGTGCGGATTTAGTAATCTAACCTCATAAAGTTACAAAACTTTGTAAACAACTTCTATATTTGCATAAAATTAAATTAAAAAATGGAACTATTCACACTCGAAAATTTGGTAACCCTATTTTTATTAATACTGCTTCAAATTGTTTTGGGACTGGATAATTTGCTTTACATATCATTAGAATCCAAACAAGCCCCCAAAGAAGAACAAAAAAAAGTAAGGCGTTACGGCATAGGAATAGCCATTGTTTTAAGGATTATTTTACTATTCATTTTAGTTAGCGTTATAGATTTCTTCCAGAACCCTATTCTAACAGCCGATTTTCAAGACTATTTTGAAGCAAGTTTCAATGTGCACAGTCTAATTGTCCTAGTCGGAGGAATGTTTATTCTTCATACCTCCATCAAAGAAATATGGCATATGATAGCCGACGACAGCGTTATAGACAAAAGTCAATTAGTCGATAGAAAACAAAAGTCCTCCGCATCCGTTATTGCGATGATAGTCATCATGAATTTAGTGTTTTCATTCGACTCCATATTAGCGGCAATAGGATTAACACGCGAAACCAACGGTTTTTTAGCTAAAATGTTAATCATGGGAATAGCTATTGTCATCAGTGGAATTATCATGATGATGTTAGCCGAAAAAGTAGCCGCATTTCTGCAAAAAAACAGGATGTACGAAGTATTGGGGTTGTTTATTCTTTTCATTGTAGGCGTCATGCTTCTTTCTGAAGGAGGACACTTAGCACATATGCACCTTTTCGGAAACGAAATCACACCAATGAACAGTACAACATTCTATTTCATCATTACTGTTTTAATCGTTATAGATGTCGTACAAAGCAAGTATCAAAAAAAGTTGATGCAACAAGAAGCGTTAGAGCAAAAAAAGAAATCAAAAAGAAGAACGGAAGCCGGATTGTAATAGAACTGAACTAGCGGATTGAAGGATGATAATCGACTAGTATTTATTTCGTACCTTTGTTTTCCTATGAAAGATTATCAATTAATAACTTCGGAAGACGGTTCGCATACCATTTACAGAGTAGATTTAGATGAAAATTATCACTCAACACACGGAGCGATACAAGAATCAACGCATGTGTTTATAAAAAACGGGTTACAACCTTTATTAAAAACCAAGCCTTCGCTTACTGTTCTGGAAGTGGGAATGGGAACAGGATTAAATGTTTTGTTAACCGCACAAGAAGCCCTAAAAAACAAACAACAAATACATTATATAGCAATAGAAGCCTATCCCTTGTCTAAAGAAATTATAGCAAAATTGAACTATGGGTACTTGCTGAATGATGAAAAAGCGTGGCAAAAAATTCACCAAATAAAATGGGGGAGAATAGGTGTGGTAAATAATTACTTAACCTTACAAAAAGTAAAACAAAAAATACAAGAATTTGAACCACACAAAGCCATAGATTTAGTCTATTTTGATGCCTTTGCACCCCAAATACAAAGTGAATTATGGAGCTTTGAAATATTTGATAAATTATTTAACTTTATGAATCACAATAGTATCTTAGTTACCTATTGTGCCAAAGGTCAAGTAAGACGGGACTTAGAAGCCGTAGGCTTTCACGTAGAACGCTTGGAAGGACCTCCGGGCAAACGAGAAATGATAAGAGCTATAAAAAAATAAGTATTGAAATGAGTAGCAATAATGATATGAGCGGTTTTTCCAAAAGAGGAAATCTAGCTCCCGAAGACTTTTATTTTTCTCCCGAAGGATACATTGTTTTTACCGAAAAATATCACTTAAAAAGAGGCTATTGTTGTAAAAGCGGTTGTAAGCACTGCCCCTATGGATACGACAAAAAAACAGATAGTTTTAAAAACAAAAAATAGAATGAGTACCATCAAGATAAAAAATAAAAGAGCAAGATTTGAATATACTTTTATAGATACATTCACCGCCGGAATACAATTAACCGGAACCGAGATTAAGTCCATCAGAATGGGAAAAGCAAGTATAGCAGAAGCCTATTGTATAATTGACAAAGGTGAAATCTATATCCGGAATATGTATATAGAAGAATATGCCAACGGAGGATTTATCAATCATCAACCCAGAAGAGATAGAAAGCTATTGTTAAACCGTTCGGAAATAAACAAAATTGAGCGAAAATTAAAGCAAAAAGGATACGCATTAGTTCCTACACTATTGTTCATCAATGAAAAAGGATTAGCCAAGCTAAACATAGCTCTGGCAGAAGGAAAAAAACTACACGACAAACGAAACACCATAAAAGAAAGAGACGACAAACGCGAAATGGCAAGAAAGCTAAAAGGGTTTTAAGGAGTTTGTAGTTATTTATATATTTACGTTAGGCACAAGCAAAAAAAATGACCATCAAAGTAGACAACATAGAACTTGATAAAAACAATGTCGAATTCAACAATGCCGCTGAATTTGTTCGACATACTGATAAACTTGTTTACTTGACAGGAAAGGCAGGAACAGGTAAGACAACATTTCTAAAATATATCAAAGACACTACTGATAAGAACACGGTAATTCTTGCACCGACAGGAGTTGCAGCAATCAACGCAGGTGGTGTAACAATTCACTCTTTTTTCCAGATTCCATTTGGACCATTTGTACCAGACGATTCAAGATTAAGAACAAGTGCAATGGGAAGTGAAAACAGGGAAACAATTTTTACGACTTTCCGCTATCGTGAAGATAAAAGAAAGATTATTGAAAACCTTGAACTCTTAATCATAGATGAGATTTCAATGGTTCGAGCAGATATGCTTGACGTAATCGACAAAATTCTTAGAGTATTCAGACGCAAGCCATATTTGCCTTTTGGTGGAGTTCAAGTAATATTGATTGGTGATACTTTCCAGCTACCCCCCATAGCTGATAATGAACAATGGGCGATTTTGTCTCAATTTTATAAAACACCTTTCTTTTTCAGTTCAAAAGTTATTGAGCAAAACACACCTCTTTACATTGAACTCAAAAAAATATACCGACAAAATGAACAGGAATTTATTGACCTTCTCAATCGTGTTAGGGTAAATCAACTTAGTCAAGCTGACTTTAAAACTCTCAACTCAAAATACAATCCCACATTTTCAGGTAATGGTGGCGACTATATCATTTTGGCGACTCACAACAAAATCGTTAATGAAACCAATCTAACCAAACTAAATCAACTTGAAACACCACTTTTCACATTTGAAGCAAATGTTACAGGAGAATTCCCTGACAGGCACAAACCAACAGACCATTTTTTAAAGTTAAAAGTCGGTGCTCAAATAATGTTTATCAAAAACGATACGGGAAAATACAAAAGATACTTCAATGGAAAAATTGGAAAGGTAAAAGAGCTTGAAGAAAGTTCAATAACCGTTGTTTTTGATGACGAATCTGTAGTAGAAGTAGAACGTACCGTTTGGAATAATATTCAATACACTTACAACAAAGAAAAAAAGAAAGTTGAAGAAGAAATTATAGGCACTTTTGAGCAATTTCCAATTCGTTTGGCTTGGGCTATAACAGTTCATAAAAGTCAAGGATTAACCTTTGAAAAGGTTATTGCAGACTTAGGTAGAGCCTTTGCACCAGGACAGGTTTATGTAGCATTAAGCCGGTGTACTTCATTTAGTGGATTACAGCTTAAAACTCAGCTTAATCAGTATGCAATTAAGACCAATCCACAAGTTTTAGAGTTCGCCCAAAACGAAACACCAGAAACCTTAATTACAGAACAGCTAAACACGGGTAAAGCTGATTTTTACTATAAGAAAGCAAGAGAACAATTTGTTAATGGAAATATCAAATCGTCTTTTGACTTCTTCAAGCGAGCATTAAAGTTCCGTAACGACATTGATACGGAGAACTTTGAACGATTTGTAGTTATTCAAGGTGCAAAATTATTGAGCTTTCGAAAGAAGTTCAATAATTCCCTCAAAGAGCAAATTCAGTTAAAGGAAGATGTTGAAGAAGCTCAAGAAAAAATCGAAAACTTATCTCAAGAGAATTCCGAAAAAGCAAATGAAATAAAAGAACAGAACTCTTCGATTAAACTGCTCTTAAATAAAACGAGAGAGTTTGAAGCTGAAAATGAGCGACTTGAAAAGAAGCTGAGAAATTTAGAAGGCAAACTGTCTGATTCACAGAAACAATTGAATCAACTTGACGCAAAGTTGAAAAAGACGAAATTTGAATTAACTGATAAAAAAAGAGAAATTAAAGCGAATAAATCTGAAATCGAAAGACTTAGAAACTTAAAATGGTATGACAAATTATTTGGAAAGAAATAAAAAGCCAGTGCCTAACAAAAAATATAGTGCATTTGGCAGATAGTGCTAAAAATCAAAATGATAGCAATAAATAAACATAGTAGTAAATTGGAAAATTGGAGTGTTGAAATGCCAAACGCACCATATTTGAACCGTTGGTGGCAAGCTAATGAAATCATTTCTTGAAAACGAATAAAAAAAATCGTACTTTTGACTAAAAGTATATGCCATGAATATTGAATCTAGAAAATTGTTATTTATTCAAGAATTTCTTCGTATTAAAAATGAAGAAATCATAATAGGACTGGAAAAAACGCTAAAACAGTGGAAATCTAAACAATACGAAAAAGAACTAAAATCAATGAGTTTAGAACAATTTAACAAAGAAATTGACCAAGCCATGACTGATTCACGGGAAGATAATGTTATCAAGGCAACTGAATTACGAAAGAAATGGAGTTAGAAGTTTATTGGACTCAATTTTCCCAAGATAAATTAGATGAGATTTTTGATTATTACGAAATAAAAGCGAGTAATAAAGTTGCAAGGAATTTAATAACGGGAATCATAGACCAGACAATAAATTTGGGCAAAAATGCTAATATTGGACAAAAAGAAGAATTATTACTGAACCGTCCTGAAGAATTTAGGTATTTGGTGTATAAGAATTACAAAATAATTTATTGGGTCAACGCAATTAAAAACAGAATAGACATAGTAAACGTATTTGACACACGACAAAACCCTAAAATATAGAAAAATTACGTTAAAAGTCAGCTGCCAACAACACCTATACGTTGCTGCAG
>JALTUD010000279.1 GCA_027047735.1 Flavobacteriales bacterium
ACTACATCTCCCATTGCTTGAGGGAACAAGGTTTTAAAAGATGAGGTCTCATTCATTCTAAAAATTCCGCCATATTTTATTGGAATTTCTTTTCCATGGTGATTTACCGTCCCGGTAGCTTTTCTAACCTCAAGATTTTCTACCTCCTTAGGTTGAGTTTTTTCCCCACCTCCGCAACTCCAAAAAAGAACTACACTTGTCAGTGCTATTATATATTTGATTCTCATCTCGTTTTACTCTTAATTAATCCTTAACTTTTATCAAGAAATTACTATCAAAAAGCCCATTAAAATACAAATACCCCCTTTTGATTTATTTTTGTTCTAAAACAAAATACACCAAGTATGACAAATATACAAAAATATACCTATAGTTAACAACAATGGAGAAAAATCAACAAATATCCCCAAGACTTTTTACAAAAAAACCCAATTTCAAAAAATATGAAATCGGGTTTTCGAGAGAGGTCTCTGGCGGATTCGAACCGCCGTAGATGGTTTTGCAGACCACTGCCTAGCCACTCGGCCAAGAGACCTTTTCGATACTACTAAAAGTTATCGGTGTGCAAAGATATAAAATATTTTTTATTCTTCAACTATTACAGCAACAAATTTTACATCACCATCCAGAGGCGGATTGATTTTTCGTACTTGCACCTTTACTTTTGATACAGTAAAATTATTTTTTATTTCTTCAACTATCCTGTAAGCTACGGTTTCTATCAAATCTGCACGAACATTCATCTGCTTTTCAACAATTTTATTGATTTCAACATAGTTAATCGTCTGCATTAAATCATCGTTTAGTGCTGCATATTTAAAATCAAACCAAACATCTACATCGGTTTCAAAATACCCCCCGATTTTAGTTTCTTCAGGTAAACATCCGTGAAAACTGTATGTTCTTATTCCGTGAACTTGGATTATATTCATCGTATTAAAACTTTATCAGCCATTGAACTGAAATATTGGTTGGACGAGTTTCATTTCCTCCTGTATTACCCGAATTGAACATTGAAATATCAACTGAATGTGTATGTGCTCCGGTTGTACCTGAATTGAACTGGGCAATATCCACCGAATGATTGTGGCTTCCTGCCGTTGAAGAATTAAACGAAGGAATATCCACAGAATGATTATGATTGCCTGCTGACGCTGATTGAAAGGCAGGAATGTTTACGGAATGGCTGTGATTTCCGGAAGCAGAGGTCGTATTTGTATTATTTGCATAAGTACTATTCCCCCAATTATACCATGGTATTTGAGAACCCGGCGTATACAAATGATATCCAGGTATTGTATGCGTATGATTCCCATCGGTAGATGTTCCGGTATTTGGCGGATCAACTGAATGAGTATGATTTCCTGTCGTATTAGTATTGGTAGCAGGTGGATTAACGGAATGTTGGTGATTACCGGCTGCATTAGTTGCTGTGGAAGGAGGATCGACAGTATGAGCGTGATTACCTGCTGAATTTGTATTTGTTGCGGGCGGATTAACAGTATGTGAATGAGCTGTTATAGCTTCAAGTTGCTTTGTCCCGACGGCATCTCCTGTTGTACCATCTCCTCTATCTTGTCTGGAAGACGCATCTACATCTACTCCTTGTCCATTGTCTGTTCCTCTTAGAAATTGACCACTGTAATTCGGTAAGTTAAACGTTGTACTTCCATCACCATTGCCATACATCGTACCTATTGCTGAAAACAAATCAGCATAAGTTGTTCTGCTTACAGCACTTCCATCAGCTAATAAATAACCGGTTGGAACAGTTCCTCCCGAATAGGCTATTACCGTTCCGGGCGGTAC
>JALTUD010000280.1 GCA_027047735.1 Flavobacteriales bacterium
CTCTTGGCTTCATCAATGTTTATTATTCTTGAAGCGTATTTTTCCAACCATTTTTCCCACGCTTCTTTTTGCTTGATAAAATCTTTGTTGGATAGATAGCTGTTATCGGCTAAATATTTTAGGTGTTGCAGACTATTATTTTTGTCAAATTTGTTAAGATTTCTAAAAAATAAGGTCATATCCATTTTACTTTTTTCCAAATTGGTTTTTAATTCCTCGATTAAAGTAAAATCACCTTTTTGAGCATTTTTTATCCCCAATTTGCGTAACATCATTGTCCGGTACTCCTCTTGATATTGCTCTTTGAAAAGTCGCAATTTTGTTTTTAACGCCTCTACATCTTCTACAAGAGGATAAATAGCGTTAGCCAATTGAGTTAAATTCCATAAAGCTATTGAGTATTGGTTACCGAAGCTATATCTTCGCCCTTCTGCATCCGTGATATTAGGTGTCCAATTTGGAATGTATTCTTCCAGCCAACCATAAGGACCATAGTCAATAGTCAGTCCGAGTATTGACATATTATCGGTATTCATAACACCGTGAACAAAGCCAACCCGTTGCCATTCTATGATTAGCGTTTTCGTTTTTTTTATTACGGATTCAAAAAAAGCTAAATATCCTTCTTTTGTATTGCCTTGTATTTCCGGGTAGAATTTAGCAATAGTATAATCTGCTAGCTGTTTAAGATTTTTTATATCTCGCCGTGCAGAAAAAATTTCAAAATTCCCGAAACGGATAAAAGAAGGAGCTACGCGTGCTACAATTGCCCCCTGTTCTTCTTTGGGGTTTCCGTCGTATAGTTCGTCTCTTACTACTTTTTCTCCTGAAAGAACCAAAGAAAGAGCTCTTGTAGTCGGTACGCCCAAAGCGTGCATCGCCTCACTGCATAAGTATTCTCGTATAGAGGAACGCAAGACAGCAAAGCCATCCGCACCTCTGGAATAAGGTGTTTGTCCAACTCCTTTTAATTGTACCGTAAAAAAATGATGATTATGAATGATTTCTGCAATAGTAATTGCTCGTCCGTCTCCTAATTGTCCCGCCCAATGCCCAAATTGATGACCTCCGTAGCACATGGCGTAGGGGTGAAAATGTTCCGGCACTTTCTGTCCGGAAATATACGATAACAAAGTCTTATCGTTCAAATTATCCCACCCAATCATTTGCAATACATCGTCAGAAAGGTGTATTAGTTTGGGAGAAGAAAAGACCAAAGGGTAAACAATAGAACAACCAACTCCTCTTACTTGCCGAGAGCGTTTATCTGTATCTTCCTCTACGGGTAGAGCTTTTGTGAATGAATTGACGATTCTCACGTTGCAATAATTTTTACTTGTTGCCCCTTAAAATCTACTTTATCTCCAGCTCTCAATTTCTTTCTAACTTGAACTTCTACTTCTCCGTTTACTAAAACATTTCCGCCTTTTATGAGGTGTTTTGCTTCTCCCCCCGAAGCTACCATATTGAATACTTTCAATAACCTGTTTAATTCTATATATTCCTGTTTTTCCAAATCAAATGTTTCCATAATGTAAACTTACTAAAAAAGATGAATTTCATTGAGAAGAGTTCATACTATTTTTCTTTGTAGCTTTGTGATTTGTTATCAAAGCATAAATCAATGTCTTCTTTTACAGATAAATATATACGTTTTTTTCGTTGGTTATTGCCAACGCCTTTTACCATAGCTTTGCTGCTAACTTTTCTTGTTTTTGTTTTGGCTTATTTTTTTGGAAATGTTACGCAAGAAAATAAATTGTTTACGATTAGCAATTATTGGTATCAAGGAATGTGGAATAC
>JALTUD010000281.1 GCA_027047735.1 Flavobacteriales bacterium
TAAGAAAGATTAGGGCGTTCCCCTCATTTGCAAAAACAACATTTCGCTCAGGCGAAACGATGTTTTTGCAAATGAGGGTCGGGCTATCACTACTCACTCTTTTTGCCCTCAAAAGGAGGAGGGCAAAAAGGAGTTCAAACACGCCGTTCTATCCCTAACGCAAGTGAAATGAGTGTATAGAAAGTGAGTTTTAGTTTCTTTAGATGATGAAAAAATTCTTTGCATAGCCGAGCTATGGAAATAATTTTTGAAGAAGAATAAGGAAAATAAAAACGCTTTATGCTTTCTATTTTATTCATGTTAGGGATACAATCCCTAACACGGGACAGATGAGTGCAAAGAAAACGGAGTTTAGTTTTCTTAGACGATGAAAAAAAATCTTTGCATAGCACCCGCTATGGAAATATTTTTTGAAGAAGTATAAAGGAAATAAAAACCTTTTATGGTGCTCTTTTTATACAGGTTAGGGATTCCAACTAACGTTAAAATACAACATTGATAATCAAATAATTACAAAATAGCCGTAATTTTTACGTTAGCTCAAAAACTCAACTGTTTTTTCACAGTCGCTTAATAATCCCTAACGCAAAATAAAGTACTTCTCATTTCAATTGTTTGAAGGGTATTTTAATTTGTAAACGATTCGAGATAAAAAGTCATAAAGCACATCTTTAGAATCTAAGCCAAGAAACTCCCACAGAAAACGTATTCAATTCCACACCTTTACCCGATTCAAAAATACCGGTAAGCGAATAAAAAGCAATAAAAGAAATTTTATTAAAACCGATTCTCAACGTCGGACCATAGCGGTAGGGAAGAATGTTTGGCGTTCTATACACTTTTATTTTTGTAGCCGGAGTAACCAGTTTTGTGTGATTGCCAAGCATATATCCTGCTTTAAATCCGGGGTAAAATCTAAAGTTAAATTTTCGTCTTTCTTCTCTGCTTTTATTCATCGTTCTAAACCGAAATTCAAAAGGAACTTCTACATAGTTGAATGTAATTTTGTTAATTGTCGGTTCAAAAGATTTATCATACGGGATAAAATCCGTATAATCTTTTTCGTCGCTATGCGTAATAAATGTCCCGTTATGGTGAATATTATCCGAACTGAGACCGATACCGAAAGCAAAAGCAATATTACTCTTTTCATTTAAAGGGATATCCTTATATAAATAAGCTGAGACACCTATGGAATACCACTTTGTGTAAATACCTTTGGGCGTATTTAACCATTGGTCAGATTTCAAATCAATAGCTATACGGTCAAAACGTTCGGTATGAGCATCATCTGCTCTTATTTTAAAGTAGCTTAAAATGCCTTGAGAAAAATTGTTAATCCAGATTATACCTGCAAAAACCGTAATTAAATACTTTTTCATTTCCTGATATTTTGTTCCCATTTCCAAGCGTGTTTCAGGGCGTCTTCAATACTGTATTGAGGTTTCCAATTCAACTCTTTTGTAACCTTTTTATTGTCAGCAAAAACACGTTCTACATCACCTGCACGTCTTTTCCCTACCTTATAGTTGAGTTCTATATGGTTAGCTCTCTCAAAGGTTTTTATAATTTCAAATACCGAAACACCTTTTCCTGTTCCAATGTTGAATACATCTAATACGCCTTCAGATTGAGAAAGTTTCTCAAGGGCCTTTACGTGGGCTTTTGCTAAATCGACAACGTGGATGTAGTCGCGGATACAGCTTCCGTCCGTTGTATTGTAATCATTACCGAATACTGTCAATTCTTTTCGAAGACCAATGGCGGTTTGCGTAATAAACGGCACTAAATTATTTGGT
>JALTUD010000282.1 GCA_027047735.1 Flavobacteriales bacterium
AAAAGAGCTGATTCTGCCTCCTAGCTCTTACAAGAGGTCTGACCTACGTTCACATCCTATCCCCGTTGGTCGTTACAAAAATAAGCAAAAAAAGTATAATAGAAAGTTTATAACTGTAAAAAAAAACACAAACGAGTTTACATTCTGTACAGAATCCATATCTTTGAAACTTCAAAAACAAAATTTATAGTTTAAGATGAGTGAACAACTTTCCGAGCAAGAGATTATACGAAGAGAAAAATTAGGTAAATTAAGAGATTTAGGCATCAATCCTTACCCTGCGGATTTGTATCCGGTAAACACTTTATCAAAAGAGATAAAAGAAAATTACGAAGAAGGAAAGTCTGTAAACATTGCAGGAAGACTGATGTCAAGAAGAATCCAAGGAAAAGCCTCTTTTGCCGAATTGCAAGACAGCACAGGAAGAATACAAGTTTATTTCAATAGAGATGAAATTTGTCCAACCGAAGACAAAACCCTTTATAATGATGTTTATAAAAAACTGTTGGACATCGGAGATTTTATCGGAATAGAAGGAGAGTTGTTCAAAACAAAAGTCGGCGAAATATCCGTAAGAGTAAAAAAGTTCACCCTTCTAAGCAAAAGTTTAAAACCTTTACCGTTACCTAAAACGGATAAAGAAGGCAATACCTACGATGAGTTTACCGATCCGGAAATGCGTTATCGTCAACGCTATGCAGATTTGGTGGTAAACCCACACGTGAAAGAAATATTTGTTAAGCGAACAAAGTTGTTTACTGCTATGCGTTCATTTTTCAACGAACGCGGATATTTTGAAGTAGAAACACCGGTTCTTCAACCCATACCGGGAGGAGCTGCCGCACGTCCGTTTGTTACGCATCACAATTCATTGGATATTCCTTTGTATATGCGAATCGCCAACGAGTTGTATCTAAAAAGACTCATCGTCGGAGGTTTTGACGGAGTTTATGAGTTTTCCAAAAACTTCCGTAACGAGGGAATGGACAGAACCCACAATCCCGAGTTTACCGCAATGGAAATCTATGTTGCCTACAAAGATTACAATTGGATGATGGATTTTACCGAACAATTGTTGGAACATTGTGCAATAGCCGTAAACGGAACAACAAAAGCTACCTTCGGAGAGCACGAGATTGACTTCAAAGCACCATACAAACGCGTTACCATGCGTCAGTCTATATTGGACTTCACCGGCTTTGATATAAAAGACAAAACCGAAGAAGAATTAAGAGAAGCAGCCACAAGAATGGGAATTGAAGTGGACGAAACTATGGGGAAAGGAAAGCTCATCGATGAGATTTTCGGCGAAAAGTGTGAAGGAAATTACATACAACCGACTTTCATTACCGATTATCCGAAAGAAATGAGTCCGTTATGTAAAGAACACCGCGAAGATGCAAGTCTTACCGAACGTTTTGAACTGATGGTTTGCGGAAAAGAAATAGCCAATGCCTATTCCGAATTAAACGACCCTATCGACCAAAGAGAACGCTTTGAAGAACAGTTAAGATTGTCTGAAAAAGGCGATGATGAAGCAGGGCAGTTTATCGACCACGATTTTCTTAGAGCCTTAGAGTATGGAATGCCTCCAACCTCAGGTTTAGGAATAGGAATGGACAGATTAATTATGTTTCTAACGAACAATCCGTCTATTCAAGAAGTATTGTTCTTCCCGCAAATGAAGCCCGAGAAATTCGGCGATAATAAAAAGACCTTGAACCTTACCGATAACGAAAAGGTCATATACGACATTTTATCCCAATCAGGAGAAATGGAGTTGGCGGAGTTAAAAGA
>JALTUD010000283.1 GCA_027047735.1 Flavobacteriales bacterium
AAATGAACCGTATCTCCTTGACAAACATCTGAAAAAGTAAACGAAGAAACCGGTCGTTCGTAAATCGTAATGGGTTGTTGAAGCGTATCTGAACACCCGTTTGCATCAACAACTATTAATTCGGTTGTGTAATTTCCCCCTGCTGTATAAGGATGTGTTTCATTTTGATTGGTACCGTTAGCTCCATCGCCGAAATCCCATTGCCAAGATGAGATTGCTCCACCTCCGGCAGTTGAATTATCGTTGAACACTACGGGACTTAGCGGACAAGCATCAGCTACTGTATATTGTGCAGTTGGTACTCCAAAAACAGTAATGGTTTGCATCGATACAGCATTACACCCATTGGCTGTTGTTATTCCATGGGTAACAGTATAATTGCCGGGGGTTGCATATTTATGATAAACAGAATTTCCTGTTATTTGTGTGCCATCCCCAAAATCCCAACCGTAATTAGCAATTACATCCGGCGATGTTGCAGTAGAACTGCTGACAAACTGTACAGAGTCGTATAGACAATAGCTTGTTACAGGCGTAGCTGTAAAATTCGAGGTTGCATCTAAAACCGTTACAACTACATCATCTGTTACATAACACCCATATCTATCGGTAGAGGTTACGGTATAAGTAGTTGTGGTGGTTGGAGAAACAGTAATGGATTGACCTGTTTGCCCATCTGACCAAGTATAGGTATAAGGAGGAGAGCCAAACTGAGTATTTCCTGCCGTTAATACCGTTGATGATCCACTACAAATAGAAACATCGGCACTTGCCGTCATTTGCGGACACATATTTACTTCGATTACAGACTTACTTCCCGTTCCAACACAAGGCAAATCGTTCCACATTCCGTCCGGATAAATTTGAACACAATCTTCATTACCTCCGGAATTATTAGGTTCTCCACCCGCCCAATTAGTATAGGTAACCGGACGTCCATCGTACCATACAAAGTTTCCTTCTTGGGCTACATCGTTAAAACCTATCCATATTACTCCACCAAAACCATTACTGACCAAAGCATTTGCTATACAAGTATTTTCAGAACCGTTTTGTATGGAAATAAGATTTGCTCCTAAATTTTCGGCAAATGTTTGTGCATCACTTCCTGCTAAAGGGCTGGGATTATAAAAATACATACTACACGAAGAATTACAAGAAGGTAATTCTGTACATCCTGCGGCAGTAAAGGCAGCTCGAATAGCTGCTTGATCACAACCTTGTTGGGCAAATAGACTATTATTTATAATACTTATAAGTAATAGCAACCTTAATACGTGATACTTTTTTTTCATCGAGTATAGTCTTTGATTATCAATACGGCATGTATGTTTTTCTTACGTTTCTGTGCCGTTTGAATGAAGACGTAAACTTACAAAAAAAGTTGTCTATTTCATTTTTTATATTACAAAAAATATGTTTTTGTATTTCTTTGTGTGATTTTTTCGAGAATTGTGTTGGAGATTATTAACCGACTGAAAGGTTTTTTATCATCTAAAGAAACTAAAACTTGGTTTCTTAATTATCATTCCACTTGCGTTAGGGATTGGTATCCCTAACACGAGCAAAATAGACGATATAAAGCGTTTTTATTTTCCTTATCCTTCTTCAAAATTATTTTCCATAGCTGGGGCTATGCAAAAGAATTTTTCATCGTCTAAGAAAACTAAAATTCACTTTCTGTGCACTCATTTCACTCGCGTTAGGGATTGTATCCCTAACATGAATAAAATAGAAAGCATAAAGCGTTTTTATTTTCCTTATCCTTCTTCAAAATTATTTTCCATAGCTGGGGC
>JALTUD010000284.1 GCA_027047735.1 Flavobacteriales bacterium
TAAGGTTATAATTGTGTTTTCTATAAAAAAGAAAAACGAGAATTTTATTTTCTCGAAATCGACACTTACCTTGTCTGATGCAATCATTAACCACCCCAACCTTTCGGCAAGGAATAAAAAAAGATAACCTAGTATAACGCCAAGGTAAATAGGAACTAAGGTGGTAATTGTTAATTTTTTTCTGAGTGTTCGGACAGAAGTAAGGAAGAGTAAGGTTAAGGTAATGGGAATAACAAAGTTTATAACGATGGATTTATCTGAAATAACAGCTAGAAAGGTTAAAATAGCAATGAAAAGATTCCTGTTTTTTTCTTTATAAAGTTTCTGATAAACTAATAGTAACAAGACGAGTGAAACTATAAAACTACCCAGATGATAAGAGTTTATCAACCAGTAAAACGTAAATAAAAAGTTGTCTTCATAGATAGAAGGGATAGCAAAGAGAAGCATCATAAATAAACATAAATCAATAATTCTACTGTTTTTGCTTAGTTTGTTTCCTATACTTTTTAGTAATAGAGCCAAAAAGAAAACTTGAAACGAGGCAAATGTTATAGCTGTTGCTATAATGTTAAAATTGAATATTTTCTTTAGCAGGAAATAAAAAATCATATCAGGAAAAAAATTGGGAGCGGGGTTCAGATAGAAATCACTAATAGGATTGTGGTTTATAAACAAATCATCGTATAAAGAGGGAAGGTATAGGGTGTCGCTATTGCAAAAGTGCTTTTCGAAGCTGTTTTCATCTACACTGCTAAAGATGCTGAGCACAATTAGTAAAGAGCTAATATAAATGATTAGTGTTTTTATGTTTTTTGTTGTTGTATTCATTTTGAATTGCAATACTTGATGATGAACGTTCTAAATATATGCGTTAGGGATAGGAACGGCATCCTTTTGCCTGCTTGCCTTTATGGCAGGCAAAAGATATAGTGGATAGCCCGACCCCTTTCAGCACAAGACACGTTTAGCGGTAGCGAAATGTGTCTTGTGCTGAAAGGGGGAACGCCCAAATCATAAATATTCGTACAATACCGGTTTGCTTGGAGAGGCATCGTTTTTAAAACTGCTGATTTGGAGGTTTAGGAGATAAGTTCCGTCTTTTATTGCGTCGGGAATGTAAATCATTTCGGTTATGGTGGCGTTTTTTCTGGGGGATTTCGGATAATTCCAAAAGGCTTTGTGAGCGAGTAGTTTTCCTTCGTCGTGTTCTTTATCGACCGAAGGGGTGTCAATGAGTAAATGATTGATTCCGTGTTCTCTGATAAGGGTCATTGCCGAGTCGGTCAGGTAAGCCCAATTGGTGTTGCTTTGATTTTTTGTGGTTTTTTCTATGCCGTTGGGGAGTGTTCTGATAATAAGTGCTTCGAAACTGTTGTGTTGTGTTAGTTTTTCTTCTATTAGCTCTTGCGTGATGATTTTGTCGCCGTTGGTTTCGCCGGGGATGATTGAAATTAACAAGGCGTTGAAATGAAATTGTGTAAGACAATCGTTGATGGAGTAAAATTCGGGGGTGATGTGCCCGACGCATTCGGTGTGCGTACCGTTTCCGTGTGGATTAAAACTAATGTTATTGAAATTTACAGAACCTCCTTCGGATACTTTTCCTATAAAGTTTTCGCCGGTAACAGGGACTATTTTTACCGGAGGTACGTACCAAGCTGTTGTGGAATGTTCATTGAGTTCAATGGAAATATCCAAAGGTTGAGCGGTGTCAATTTGTTTGCCGTTTTCTAAAGTGAGAATCATACTGTTTTTAAAATTGAACGACCAGTTTAAGGTTTATTCTTC
>JALTUD010000285.1 GCA_027047735.1 Flavobacteriales bacterium
ATTCATCGTCTGAGAACTACAAATTCCACTTTCTTGCACTTATTTCATTCCACGTTAGGGATAGAACGGCGTGTTTGAACTCCTTTTGTGTTGTTGCACCTATGCAACACAAAAGAGTGAGTAGTGATAGCCCGACCCCATTTTACAAAACAGACGTTTCGCGAGAGCGATATGTTTGTTTTGTAAAATGGGGGAACGCCCAAAACTTTATCCTATTGCAAGGTAAATCTAAGGGCAAATCCTGCTTTGGTATTGGCTGTTGGGAACGAGGTTGAAATGACCGGTTTATTGACTACTCTATCATAGAACATTCTAAACATCAGGCTTTTAGTAAGATTGTATTGTCCGGTAAATTTTATGGAAATCATTTTCTGACCTGCGGTGGCTTGATTTTGATTTTCGATAATTTTTCGGGTGATGGTTTTGTTGTCGCGGATAGATACACTTAAGTTCAGGTTCAAATCGCTTGGCTTTATTTTTGTTCCGTTGAACTTTATAGGTAACTGAAGTTTTTTAAATACATAACCTGAACCTATTACCAACTCTGAACCTTTTACTTCAGTGATTTGATTATTAGAAAGACTTAGGGCTATATTTCTGTCTTTTTTGATTTCTAATTTTCCTTTAATCCCGTTTTTCAGCGTTGCGTTCATTCCCAATAAAGGTTGAAACTGCTCGGTAATGGATACATTCATAATTTGTTTTTGGCTGATGTAATTTCCAGCCATATCGAGTTGAGTTGCTCCTAAATCATCACTTTGGTAGGATAAATTAGTGGTATAACTTCCTATATTGAAATTGGAACGATAGGCATGCGTAAAGGTTAGGGTCTTAACGTATTTTTGAACGAATTTAATTTTTGATAATCCATCGTATGATATTCTCCAATTTGGAAGAGGCATTTTCCTGAATGGATTAACCGTTTTTTCATTGACCTTAGCTCCTGTATAAGCAGCCAAAAAGGCTCCGATTACCACATCTTGTTGTGCTCCGTTATAACCTCCCGCATAAGCTGCTTCGCTTTGCGTGGTATCGGAGTGAGGATTTGTTCCGGCAATTACTTGCGAAACTTCAGGGCGGATTGCTCTTAAATTATCAAAAACAGGATTTTTTAGGGCATCACTGCTTCCTTTATCTGCCGTGAAGGCGGTTTTCCATGTAATTATTGAACGACTGAAAGAACCGGTAAACTTTTGATTTAGGTGTGCAAAATCATTTCCTGAATACCCTAAGTTAGAGGTCTTATTTGAAGCAATGTTATATTTTGCCGTCATATCCACTCTTAACCCTTTTATAGGTTTTAGTGTTGCTTTTAGATTTAATTTTTCGGTATGGGTAACGGCATATTGTGTGTTAATTAAGTGAAACTTAGAAGTATCGACCAACCATCCATTGGTATAAGCATAATCGGCATAATCGTAACCGGTAGGACGACCGAAAATATCCATTTCTTGAAATCCTCCGCTTACAAACTCCCATGATTGACCTTGGAAATTTTGATCTAAACCTAACATCTCGGTTTGCTTTGCAAACCCGGGCATCAAGATACCATCATTGGTAGAATAAGTGGCTGATATGTTTTTTAAAGACATCAATATTTTAGCAGACTCTGACACTAAATTGAATCCGTCTCCGCTGTTTTTATCTTTTTTCTTATCTTTCTTCGATTTATCTTTTTCGTCTTTTTTGTCTTTAGCCGATTTTTCATCTTCTTTTCCTTTATTGTTTTTTACCGGTGGCTTTCGTACGGGTTTTCTTCTATTTCTGCTTTGGTTTATCTTTTTAAAGTAAGGAACTTTGTTATAGAACGTCGTCATATTCATTTTAGCATTCCACTGTACCACCCTTGAGTTTTGAACTACATTTCCAACTTGTGGCATAACTAACGGTGCTCTCGTCCAATCAAAATTGGCAGTATATCTTGTGTTTAAAGACATCCAATTTAATAATGGTATTTTCTTTAATGGCCATTTGTACGACGCATTAATGGTATGCCCGTAATTCATATTCTCTCCAAAGGAACGCAAACTTGTACTCACGGAATCGCGTGCTGTTTCTCTATTGTATCCAAAAATACCATAATCTATTTTACCGTAAGGATCGTTAATAAAAGCTCTGTTTTTGGCCTTAAAACTAAACTTTAACGCTTTTGTTAAATCATATTTTAAATCATAGTCTCTGTCCCAATTGAATGTTTTAGTGTAATTGGGAACGGTAATTCCTCCAGGAATGTTACTTCTTACTTCAAAAGCGTTGTACGTCCTATTAAGAGTCGTTTTAAAGCCTAGTTTTTTTGGAGCAAAGTAAAGGTTGAAATCTTTTATCGGACGCAACCATTTTGACTTACGGAAAGCCTTTGCTCGTTTAAAAGGTTCCCAAGGTTTTGGAGACTTACTAAACCCATAGGTTAAACTCCCAACATGATTAACTTTTCTATCTAACTGTGTATTAATATCCACGTGAGTTATCTCGTTGTACGAATAAGAGGTTGATACATTTTTCACATCATAGAATCGTGGTTTTTTTACTTTTTTAGGATCCTGATTCTTTGGTTTAGGGTCTAACCTAACATTCGTAAAATTCAACGAACGACGCTCGGTGATATTACTCCCGTTTCTAAATCGTTTATTCCACTCCTCTTCGGTTTCTTCAGGGTTTTTCTCAAAAGGCAAATCCGGATTAAGAGGATCGTACAATGGTTTTTCCGTATTGTTGGAATATCCCATATACATTGGCAACTGCAAACCGATTCTGTTTCCAAAAAACTTTCCTAACTGTACAGTAGAAGATGCATCCATTCCATAAATATATTCTTGCTGACGCTCCCCTACTTTTTGCTCAATGCTTCCAAAATAAGGAGTCGAATACATTCCGGAAAGCGATAAATCGGCAAAGTCAGCCAATTTTGCATTCATTCGCCCGATAGTTGCCCAACCTCCTTTTTGGTTGAAATCCGTTAACCTTAGTTCATTCACCCAAACTTCTACACATTTTTCTAGTCCATCATCGTTTGTCCCTAAATTATTAGGGTCTTCTTTTTTAGGGTTTCTTACCCCTATCATAATGGTCTTTAAATTCATTAAGTTAGGATTACCGATAACGGTAATATTTCGGGTAGGGTCATTGGGGTCTTTTTCAGTATAACGAGCAAACGTTGAAAAGTTCTTAGAGTTACGATTCTTTTTTACTTGCTTAATTGCATTCAAATCTATTACCATATTATTCTCTTGTGGCCATACCGATTCAGGATCGTTATTATACCAAGGGGAAAGTTTAAGAGGCAACTCATATTCGTAATAATTATTGACGAAATCCGTTCCCAAACGAACATAAACCGTAACATCTCCATCTTTTACATCATCATTAATATTGTTTTGCTCACCGTGAACAAACATCTGAATTTTGTTATAATTCCGAACATCAAATTTTACATTTTTATACCCGGCTCGTGCATCTCCGTCTTGCAACCCACAGACATCAAGCACTAAAGACTGTTCGTTTAATTGAGCTAAATTGGCTGTTTGGTAATTTACTTGTCTTCTAATACCATTCGGCAACACATAATGGATAGGGTCTCTACTTCCGTTTTGCTCAATATTTACAGCGTTAATAACAAACGTAGTCGATGACTCTTCTTGTTGGATATATTCTCCGGCAGACAGCAAACTACCTCTGTAAACCCTCCATTGCCCTCGTATTAAATCTAAACGAGCAAATCGAAGAACGGCTTCTTGCGACCATCCTTTCATAAACATACGCATAAAACGTATTGCCCTAAAGTCCTGAATACCGTTTACCTTTTTTTGATATTCATTTATAGGTATTCTGAACTGATACCAATAGACTTGTTTTCCACTATTGTTATCGGTTGCTAAAATTCTGTCGGTAATAAAGTTCTTACCAACAACCATATCCTGCGGACGCATACTTATTTTATATTGAAAATAACTTTCTGTTTCATTTAAGTTATTATCTCTGTTAATATCCTCGACATTGGGCAATGTTGTAGCAGAAGTTGGATAACCATCAGCATTTAATGATGCTGAATACTCTGTAGAAGGTGAATTACCTTCAGGATTATTGTACTTTTTATATCGAGTAAGTATATCCGCTTGTTGAGCATCAAAATTATCATCTAAATAATAGTTGTAATCATCTGAAGATGGATCGTCTAATATATTTTGCAATGCTGTAGGATTCGTAACAACCGACGATATATCGTTCATAAAGTTCGTAAAAAAATTAACTTCATTATCATCTTTTAAACCATCGTACCCAACATCTTGATTGATTCTATTATTCGGATCGGTATCAAAAGCATTCACAATAACTTGAGTGGTTGGCACCCACCCCCAAGCAGTAGTCGTTAGAACAGAAGGATCATAATTTCCATCCGGCGGGATACCATTTTCAAAAGATTTTTGACCATCTCTTAAAATGTCTTCGGAAATATTACCTAAATTAAAGTATAAATCTCCACCGGTAACATTCGGAGAGTCCTCATTTGAAGCCGGTTCACCATCACTATTTGAAACGGTAGAATTAAATGGATCCATTACCCAAAATTGAATAAATTCTACATTAGCCGCTTCAAAGTCATTAGTCGATAACGGTCGCATAATTCCACCCCATCTGGATGCAGGATCAGCCAATCCTCCGGTATTCGGGTCAGCTCCGGCAGAAAATGATGTGGGTAAAGCATCGTAATTATAAGCCCCTCTTTCACTTGGATAATAATTCAAGTCTAACACAGGAATATTAGTTAATTGCCCCGTTCCCAGTTGTTGGTTAGGAAACACCTCTGACACTAAAATCTGACGTACCCGATTATCTTTTTGTAGTGGACTATCTTTGATATAAGAAGGCGTTCGATTTGTATTATTTAAGAATAAAGGATCGGTAACATGCCAGGCAAACAAAGCTCTGTTTTTTCCGTAATTCAAATCGTTATATAAACTTGCTTCAGGAAATAAATCAGGCTGACCGTGAGGAACAGAAGCTATAACCCATGTGTTATAAGAACGAATATCTATCAAAGATTGACTTCCTTCAAAGGCGTCGATATAAGAATTTCCATTTTTACCGATTGCTTTGTTGTGTCCCGGTATTAAAGCGGCTACTTCTCCGGAAAAACTAACGGTTGATTTTTCTTTGGTACTGATTAACGGTATTTTATCCACTAGTTTTGTCAATAAAGGAACTTCCCTTTTAAAACCACCATCTAAGCCTAACATGGTGTTGGAAATAGGTTCATCACCAATATTTACCTTTTGCGTTAGTGGTTTTTCTGTTAAGTGTAAAACCGTTGCACCAATATTTGCATTTCTACTAATTTTATAGTCGAAATGTGTTCCGATTAAAGATTTAGTTTGAATACTAAATAAAGAGTTACTTTCAAGTGAAATTTTAATCGGTATTCCTGAACTCAAAATTCCATCATCTAGAATCTTTACCCTTCCCATATTGTAATCAACCGTATAGTGAGTTCCTTCTTGCAAAACACGACCACCCGCGGTTACCTTAACCGAACCTTGCGGGATATTCAACGCATTTAGAGAAATTTCAGAACTTACAGAAGATTGATAACTCCCTTTTATTTTAAATCGGTTTAACTCCGGAATCTGCCGGGCAGCCGTTACCGTACTATCATATAACTGTTGAAAAACAATCGTTTTCCGCTGATTGGCAGGAACGCCGGCATTGGCTAACTTCGTATCTAAGGTCTTTCCAAAAGGTTCTACCGTTGTAAAATACAACCTTCCGTTTCGCGGGTTGATTGTACCGGCATTATTAATTACTCCATTACTCGCATTAACAGGAACAAAATCAAACAACCCATCCGAGTGCGGGTGCATTTGTTGGTCTAAGCGGTCTAAATCCAAAAGCTGAATTAGTAATTTAGTTTGTACTTGCGGTTTAGGGACATAGTTAATATCTATCCCGTTACTTGGATTATTATAAACTACATTCAGCCTGAAATTTTCTTTATCCACCTGATACGCACCTAACGAATAAACGTTTTTCATCATTAAATCCCATAATTTTTTTCGAGGATTACGAACCGTGGACTTCAACAACTTTAAATATAAAGCATTTTGACCTGCAACACCATCAGTAGAAAACTCTCCCACCTGATAGCTTTGACCGTTATAAGTATATAAATAAGCAACAGCTAAAACTTCATCATTGTTCAGCGACTGATTTAACGAAATAAACCCCAACAGAGAATTGTAAGTATATTCGTTGGAGCTAAGCAAACGTGCATTTTGTAATTTCTCGTACT
>JALTUD010000286.1 GCA_027047735.1 Flavobacteriales bacterium
TCTGGCATTCATGATAGCGTGGGAATTGATCTTGTAGCTATGTGCGTAAATGATCTAATCTGCAATTTTGGCACACCGTCATTTTTTTTTGTTTTTTTAGTTGTTGTACTCTTTTTTGCAGATGTTGCTTTTTTAGCCGTAGTCGATGCTTTTTTGACAACTTTCTTAGCGGTTGTTTTTTTTTCCGCTTCTTTCTCTTTCAATTTAGCTTCTAATTCAGCTATTCTGGTTTTTAGTTGTTTAACTTCATCACTATCTTTTGGTGAAATCTTTTCTATTTTAGAAGAAAGTGTTTCATTTAACTTTTTCCATTTTGCTTCAAATTCCTCCTTCGTATTTTCTGTAGATTTAAAGAACTCATCCATTATTCTTTTTCCTTCAGTATCTGAAATTTTACCTTTTTCAACCAAATCATTAATGGTTTCTTTTGCCTTTTCAGTTGCAGTTGTTGCTAATCCAACTCCTGCATAAATAAAGTTTTTTATGATGTCCATAACACAACGTTTTGTTTAACTGTTTGACCCTTGCTTGTCAAATACTGAACCAAAAACAATCACCGATTGTGTTTTTTTACATAAAACAACACATAATATATTGATGATTAACATTTTACACATTAAAATAGCCGTATATTTGGGTGAACTATATTTTTAAACCAAGTAAGAAATTAAATTTTTAAAGTGAACTATAATCGTTAACACAGTTCAAAACCATTAACTATCACAAAGTAAATGATTGAAATTATATGCTAACCTTAAACCCCATGCAAAACAAAAACACCCAGCAAAATTGCCGGGCGTAGTGTTAATCAAACAGACGTTTAAATGGTATTAATCCATCATCTTACCTTTCAACATTTTATTCCAATATAGATAAGGTAGTCCATATTTTTTAAGAATCCACATAGACCATTGCTCTTTAGAGGTATCTACAAACTTTGATAAAATAGGATCACTCATCCTTACATTATTATAACCAAACTCAGCCAATAACATTTTTCCATACCCTGTTACCAAAGGACAAGAAGAATATCCCTTGTATTGTTTGTTCCCCAATTTATTGTTATCCATTAAATGTAAAATATTCCCAACAACTACCGGAGCTTGCTTTCTTATTGCTGCACCTGTTTTTGCCGTTGGAAGAGCAGCTACATCACCAACTGCAAAAACATTTTTATACTTATTGTGTTGCAAAGTATTAATATCAACATCAACCCACCCCGCGTCATTAGCAAAAGGAGACTCCTTTATAAAATCAGGAGCAGACTGAGGTGGAGCTAAATGCAACATCTCAAATGGAATAATAACATGCATATCTCCGGAAACTCTTTCCTTAATATTAGGATCTTCATTTATCACACATTGATTTTCTCCGGTTAGAGCTAACCTAAAGTGTGCTTCTTTGTTTTCACCATCAATCTTAGTTATGGCATATTGATATTTTGTTATGATTTGTTTTTTCTGAATTATTCGTTCTAATTCCTCCTTAAAAGGAGAAACACCAAAAATCACACTACCCGGAGTCGCGAAAATCACTTTAGTTTTATCTCTAACCCCTGCTTTAACGAAATGCTCTTCAGCTAAATACATTATTTTCTGAGGTGCTCCTCCGCATTTTATAGGTGTAGTAGGTTGAGTAAACAGTGCGTTTCCTCCCTTGAAGTTTTTTAGCACCTCCCATGTATATTTGGGGTCAACGTAATTACTGCAAACACCATTTTTTCCCATTGTTTCTTTCAAACCTTCTATTCCATCCAGATCTATTTGAATACCCGGAGAGAGAATAA
>JALTUD010000287.1 GCA_027047735.1 Flavobacteriales bacterium
CCGTACTGCCGTAGGCGTTAAACCAACTAAAAAAAAGAAAGGAAAGCTACCGATGAAAGAAACGAGAAGGAGGAACGACTGAAAGTGTAGTGAATACAACTTTTCCTGTGGGGGGGGGATATTCCTTTTGGTTGTTTTAAGGTGTAATAATTTTCGGTTTTTAATTATCTATATATCAGTAGTTCCCCTTATAAGAGACGGATTTTTCTATTTTGGGTGTGGAGATAGCATGGCTCTGTGCTTGTTAATTTGTTGAAAACTTTTATGTAGTGCAGACACACTACTGTGGACACTACCCTCTACCAAACGATGATTTTACTCACACAGCTATTCATAATTGAGTTTTGATCATAAATGGTATCATTAAATTCAAATTCAACACCCTGATATCGTAACGAATGATAGATACTACCATTGCTCAGTCTTACATATATTGACTTTTCTGGCTTCCCTAATGAACTTTCAACATCTAACCTCTTAGTCCCTATCTTTATACCATTAGGAGTTTCAAAGTCACAAGGGCTAAAAAAACTTATTACTGTTAGAGTATCTATTTTTTTTAGTTTACCAAGATTAGAATATTCAACTTCAATCCCTAATAAAGGATATTCAACCCTTTTTATAGTAGTGGTATGATTTCGAAAAGAAATTACAACATCTATCTCCTTTCCTTTTCCTAGATAACTATCTACGTCTTTTTTTATGCTATGATTTACAATTAAAGGTCCAAAACCTTTCCCAATGAAAATTATTTTTGGTAACTTATTAAAATTAGCATTCATTTCACGTTGTTTGATTACTACACATGATATAAAAGAAATGGACAAAATGAAAATATAGTTATATCTTTTCATAACCCTACCTTTGCTTACTTGGTTGATGAGTTACACCTCCAAAACCAAGAACTTCAAAAAGATACCCTCCTTCTACTCGTGTATCAACACCATTCTCAATATTTCCCGCTTCCGTATAAACTTTATTAAATAGAGGAACTAAGGCAAGTCTCACAGATTGTCTTGCAACATCAAGAGCATTTAATTGCTCTTGTAAAGAAACTGTTCTTCCATTTACAACTAAATTTTTATATCCTGTTGTTGTCCTATCTCCTTCTATTAAACCAAGAGCACTTGCTGAATGAATATATTCATGAAGGATTGTCTTACTAAGCGTATAACCTGTATGACCCTTAGAAGAAATAGTAACATTTCCTTTATAATCAGTCTCACCACTAACATCTAAATCACCAATCTTAACTTTGAGCCCTTTTCCATTGTTTTTAAAAAAGTTATTATAATTCTTATCTCCTTTCTTCGTTCCTGTTAATGATTCAAAGGCTCCTAAAGTAGAATTATCAGACTCCAATAACTTCTGAGCTGAATTAACAGATTTTTCGATAAAAGCAACATTATCGGCTACCTTTCGATCTATCTCATTTTTAGCATTTTGTTTCCAATTATCTACTCCAGTCTTCTTGTGTTTTTGCTTAATCTGCTTCTTCTCTTTTTTGGAAAGACTCCCATCTGCCTCATAAGTGCCATTTGGGTCAATCATTCTAATAGGATTATCAAATCCAAAACGATATGGAGTCCAACCTGGAGCTTTTCCAACTAAAGGATCAACACTTAACCACCTACCTAAACGAGAATCATACTGCCTAAACTCCGTAGTATAACTATTCCCCACGCCTTTCACTTCATCATCCTTCTCCATTCCATTAAACCCATATCGATAACTCTCCACACTTCCCTTCCTTCCTCCCATAGCCATACCAAAGGGGTAATAG
>JALTUD010000288.1 GCA_027047735.1 Flavobacteriales bacterium
ATTTTTGATAGTTGGGTTTATCATAAGGCAGGTGTTAACACCTCAGATATAACTCGTTATGGTGTTAATCATGTTTTTACTATTCCTATATTAAAACAACAAATTAATATACCTGATATGTTAAGTAATAAAGTTATAAATGATACTGAGTTATACAATCTTTTAGGATATAGGTTCGATATCAAAGATTCTGTTATGGGTTACAGACAGAAAAAAATAGATAAGAAATGAAAAATAATATTGTAAAAGAAATAGAAAAATACTATACAGAAAAGGTAGTTAAACACGGAGCAACCAGTAAGGGAGTGGATTGGAACGGAAAAGAATCTCATTATATTCGCTTTAAACAGTTGTCAAAGATATTACCTAGGAATGAACACTTTTCTGTATTAGATTTTGGTTGTGGTTTTGGTGCGTTGATAGATTACTTACTAGAAAATAATTATAATTTCGATTATATAGGTTATGATATTTCAAAAGAAATGATTACGGCAGGTAAGGAAAAGTATGGAGCACTAAAAAACGTAACGTTTGAGAATGATTTATCAAAAATATCAATGACCGATTACGTGATAGCTAATGGTTTATTTAATGTTAAATTAAAAACAAATGATGAGGATTGGAAAGAGTATATACTAAACACATTAAAAGAATTAGATAGGTTGGCAGAAAAAGGATTTTCATTTAATATTTTAACCTCTTATTCAGATAAAGAATATATGAAGGATTATTTATATTATGCTAATCCTTTATTCTTTTTTGATTATTGTAAACAAAACTTCTCAAAAGATGTAGCTCTTTTACACGATTATAAATTATATGAATTTACAATATTGGTAAGAAAATAAAAATTATGCAGAAAATAGTACTTTTCGGATATGGAGATATTGCTCAAATAGCAAAATATTATTTTGATATAGATAGTGATTTTGAAGTAGTGGCTTTTACGCTCGATAAAGAGTATATTAGTGAAACAACTTTTGAAGGATTACCGGTTGTTCCATTTCAAGATATAGAAAAATTATATCCCTCAGATAAATTTAAAATGTTTATCGCTCTTAGTTATACTAATATGAATAAACTAAGAGAACAAAAATATCATGAAGCAAAAGAAAAAGGCTATGAACTAGTTTCATATGTCAGCTCAAAATGTTCTTACATGAGTCAATTCCCACATGGAGATAATTGTTTTATTTTTGAAGACAATACAATACAACCGTTTGTTAAAATAGGAAATAATGTAACACTATGGAGTGGCAATCACATTGGACATCATTCAGAAATACATGATCATAATTTTGTGAGTTCTCATGTTGTTATTTCAGGACATTGTACGATTGAATCAAATTGTTTTCTGGGGGTCAACTCTACAATTGCACATAAAGTTACTATCTCCAAGGAAACTTTACTCGGTGCCGGATCTATCATTTCTAAAGACACCGTTGAAAAAGGAATTTATGTTCCGCCTAGAACAATAAAACTAGATAAAACAAGTGATCAAATTAAATTATAATGCAGTGGATTAAACTCAGACAAATCTTTACAGCCAACCAACATTCGGATTGGATGTATTCACATGGTTCAAATCCGGTATTTCATTTAGAAGATGACGGAACTACTCGAATATATTTCACTTGTAGAGATGAAAATTCCCGAAGCCATATCGCTTACGTAGATGTCGATTTTGAAGATGATTTTAAAATATTATCGATTAGTCAAGAACCTGTTTTAGCTCCGGGTACCCCGGGCTTATTTGATGATTCCGGTGTTGTTATGGGACAATTTCAAAAAATAAATGGTAAACTTTATCTATATTATCTAGGTTGGAATTTAAAAGTTACTGTACCATGGTTAAATACAATTGGATTAGCTATTTACAACACTAAGCTAAAAAAATTCGAGAAATATAGCAAAGCTCCCATAATGGATAGAAGCGGGGTAGATCCTTACTCGATTTCTTATCCTTCTATTTTATTTGAAGAAGGAAAGTATAAAATGTGGTATGGGTCTAATTTATCTTGGGGTGAAAATCCGGAATCAATGCTTCATGTTATAAAATATGCTGAATCATCAGATGGAATTAACTGGAATCGAACTAATCATATCGCAGTCAATTTAGAACATAAAAATGAATACGCTCTTTCGAAACCATGGGTAATAAAAGAAAACGGGGTATATAAAATGTGGTATTCGTATAGAGGAAACGGAAGCATTGATGAATATAGAATTGGATATGCAGAATCGCTCAATGGGTTCGATTGGATTCGAAAAGATGACGAAGTTGGTATTGATGTTTCACCTATGGGATGGGATAGTCAAATGATTAGTTACCCCTGTGTGTTTGATTACAAAGGAGAGCGATACATGCTTTATAATGGAGATGGTTATGGTAAAACAGGCTTTGGAATAGCAAAATTAAGAAAACACGTTTAGTTTAAAGTAATATTTATTTTTTAAATGAAAATAGGATTCAACAAACCCCACTTAACCGGTAAAGAAACACACTATATCTACAAAGCCGTACAATCTTTACATCTTTCGGGAAATGGAATGTTTACAAAAAAAAGCCATCATTTTTTTGAAGAAAATTACAGATTCAATAAATGCCTTCTAACCTCCAGTTGTACAGATGCTTTGGAGATGTCGGCTATATTAATCAATATACAACCCGGTGATGAAGTTATTATACCTTCCTACACCTTTGTAAGTACAGCAAATGCTTTTGTATTAAGAGGAGCTAAAATTGTATTTGCAGACAGTTTACCCAACCACCCCAATATAGACACTTCTAAAATAGAAAACTTAATAACCGAAAAAACCAAGGCAATAGTTCCCGTTCATTATGCAGGTATGGCTTGCGAAATGGATGAAATCATGCGACTGGCAGAGAAATACAACCTTTATATTATAGAAGATGCTGCCCAAGCAATAGATTCCTATTACAAAGGTAAACCATTAGGAAGTTTCGGCCATTTAGCCACCTTTTCATTTCATGAAACAAAAAACATCATCAGCGGAGAAGGAGGAATGCTGGTCGTCAATGATAAAACACTTGTCCCTCGAGCAGAAATCATTTGGGAAAAAGGAACCAATCGTTCGGCATTTTTCAGAGGAGAAGTAAACAAATACGGTTGGGTAGATGTAGGTTCATCGTTTTTACCTTCAGAGGTAGTAGCTGCCTTTCTTTACGCACAGTTAGAAAATTTAGATGACATCCAAAACAAAAGAAAACACATTTGGGAAACCTACCATCAAGCACTAGAAGAATTAGAACAAACGGGTAAATTAAAGCGTCCTGTTATTCCCAACAATGCAACCAACAATGCACATATGTATTACATACTGTGCAATAGCTACGAAGAGCGGACAAATTTAATAACACACCTAAAATCAAAAGAAATAGCAGCCGTATTTCATTACCTGAGTTTACATAAAAGTCCGTTTTACTCTGACAAACACGACGGAAGAGAAATACCAATGTCCGATTATTACGAACATCATCTACTCCGTTTACCCTTCTTTTACGATTTGACAGAAGATGAACAAAATTATGTAATAGAAGAAATAAAGAATTTCTATAAATAGAAGTTACCTGAATTCAGGTAACTTCTTTATAGAATTTTTTGTAAAACCTATTGGTCGATTAGTTCCTTAGCGTATAGCGAACAGGTATTCTATACTGAACACGTACTGATCTGTTCCTCTGTTTCCCCGGTTTCCATTTCGGCATAGATTCAATTACCCTTTTCGCTTCTGCATCCAAGTGCCTCTCTCTGCCTTTTATTACCTCAACATCACTAATAGAGCCATCGGTGTTGATAATAAATTGAACAAAAACCGTCCCGTCAATCCCTTTTTTTCTAGCAATATCCGGATATTGAATATTATTAACCAGATACTTCATCAAAGCCTTTTCACCGCCAATAAAGGTCGGTTTTTCTTCTACCGCATAAAATTCCAATGTAGAAACAGAACCAAAGTCATCAAAATCATCTTCTCCATCATCTGTAATATCAGGAAAATCATCATTATTCAAATCAAACAAAGAATTATTATCAGAATCAACTTTTTTCTCAATAACCGGTTTCGGCTTAATCACCTCTTTCTTGTCATCTTTTTTCACCACCACCCAATCTTTTCTTAGTTTAGGTTTAGGAATAAACACACTTTTTTGTCGAGGTTTAGGGCGTTCAATCCGCACTTCCATAATAGGTTCATAAAGCGACTCACTCTCCACTCCGCTAATCGGTTTAATGTTCAGGCTACCATACCTCCATTCAAATGATTCCAGTACAACACCAAAAGACAATAGCAGTCCAATAAGTAAAAAAGTAATTCTTTTGTCTTCCAATGTAACACTCTGATTTTTTTTAGTTTTCATAACAAATAGTTTTAAAGATTATATATCAACTACTTGCAAAAACTATCCCTAACCGAAACAACAGACAGCTAAATGATGTATCGGGATATTCCAATAATAAACGGACAAAAATAACCGGTAAGAGGAGGAGAAGAATTTGTTTAATAATATGGACGTTCCCATTACAGCATTAAAAAGTGAGGTAGTTCTCACTACCCCACTTTTTAACACTGTAATGGTCGAGCTATCCGCTATATCTTTTGGTTTGCATAAAGCAAACAAACCAAAAGGATGCCGCTTCTATCTCTAACGCAGAATCATATAATGTAAAAACTTGGAACTGCTTATCCGTTTGTTTCCCCAAAGGCAATAAGCAAATAAAAAAAATATAATCATAAAGGTTTTTCAGCAACATACCCCAATAATTTAGAAAAGTAAACCTCAAACGAACTAATAATTCTCTTTTGGGAAAGTTGTGGATAAGCATTTTTTATTATCTACATTCGCAATTAGTAGTACCCGCAGTAGCACTCATGTGCTGAACTCTCCAATTTGTACCATCATGCCATAAAGTAAATGTTATTTCTCCATTTCCATTGACAACTTGAGCACCTCCGGCATTATCAACCCTTACATTCCAACCAATCCATTTCCCGTAAATAGTAGGTTGTCCCGCAGAATTATCATCTAAAGTTATAAAATATTGTCCATCCCACCCTGGAGAACCATCGTAAAATCTGTTTCCTCCATTTGCTCCAGAATTACATTGAACATTATCTTGTAAATCAGGAGCTACACCAGTATAAATATAACTTTCATCTGGATGCGAAGCTACATAAGCACGCGTAAAAGGAACATTTACCACAGAACCACCTGAATAATGACGACAAACAATTTGCCCCATGTTTTGTGTTCTAATTCCTCCATTAACATGAAGTTTAGAGGTTGGGGTTGTTGTGTTTATTCCTACATTCCCTCCTCTAGCTATAATCATTCTTTCCGTACAATTTCCAGTTCCATCATTACAAAAAGTACCGTCTCCATTTGCGTCATAATATTCCCAAAAAGATAATCCGTTGTGAGCTCCATATTCATTCATGTTGTAAATAGCCCATTCTCTTTTATTAGGCTCAGCTGCTGTTGTGTTTTTTCCTGACAATATCAACGAGCCTAATATTCCTCCGGTATTATCCAATTCAATTTTTTCTGTCCCACCAAATACATGTAGCTTATTCATCGGAGAAACTGTACCAATACCAATATTACCATCATTTCTTGCAAAAAATACAGCATTATCATAAGTGTTATCGGTCATAAAATTACCATTACCGGAAGCAATTAATAACCCATCATTTGAATCATTATCTCTAATCCCTAAGACCAAGTTCCCGTTTGTCCCCCCTTGAATAAGTCCACCAAAATGACTTCCGGAAGTCGGTAATATTGCTGCCAAGTCAGTCATTCCGGAATCGAAACCTTCTACAGTCACACTTTTATTCGTAGAGTTTCCATTTGAAACAACTAGAGTATGCTGTGGGTTGGTAAGCCCTATCCCAACTCTCCCCTGTGTGAAAATGTTATCATTGATACTAGCCGGTGCGGCTGTCGTTCCTACTTTGTACCAATCAGCATCAGTAAGTGATGCTAAATCAACGGTTTCATTTGTTCCGTTTTGTATGCCAATGGTTAGAACAGTTCCTGATAATCCTGAACCACTTATGTTTTGATTATCGGTATTGTCTAAATAACCACTTAAATCTACCGGTGTGCCATCATTGGTTAAGGAAAGGGTATTTCCTGTTAATGACAAATCTTGATTATCTGTTCCTGCATTATCCGTTACCCACGTATAAGTTCCGCTACCGTTTGTTGATAGCACTTGTCCGTTTGTTCCAC
>JALTUD010000289.1 GCA_027047735.1 Flavobacteriales bacterium
GGGTAACGCCCAAATATAAACCTAATCCTAAGTCGTATTTTCGGTATTATTTATTAATTTAGTCCAAAATTTTATACCGCTATGAACGCATACTTTGAAAAAATTAAAAACTATCTGATAGACCTTAATCTAAACATTACTTTTGAGGATGAAAAAGATGGGGTTTTTATTATAAATGATGAGGAACAAGGACTCAATAATTTAGTCATTGGATGTGCCGAACCTTTAGTGATTTTGGAGCAATATCTTTTTGATATCAACCCAAAAAACATGGAGGGGTTAAAGTTTCTTTTGGAAAAAAACAGAGAAATTGTACACGGAGCTTTTGCTTTGGATGAAAGTGGTGTAAAAGTACTTTTTAGAGATACTTTGCAGATTGAAAATTTAGACTTTAATGAATTGGAAGCTTCTATCAATTCGTTGAGTTTATTGCTAAGTGAACATTATAATGAGTTGATAAAACTTTCTCACGCCGAATAATTTGCCCATGAAGTTGAGAACCGACAATATAAAAAAGGCTTACAAAGGAAGAGAGGTTGTAAAAGGAATTACGGTTGAGGTAAATCAAGGCGAAATCATAGGACTTTTAGGTCCTAATGGAGCAGGAAAAACAACTTCTTTTTACATGATAGTGGGATTGGTAAAACCGGACTCCGGCAAGGTTTACCTTGATGATATTGATATTACTCACGTGCCGATGTACAAAAGAGCACAAATGGGTATTGGTTATTTACCACAGGAAGTTTCGGTATTTAGAAAGTTGAGTGTAGAAGATAATATTCTGGCTATATTAGAAATGACAAAGCTCTCTAAAAAGGAGCAGAAAGAAAAATTAGAAGAATTAATCGATGAGTTTAGCTTAGGGCACGTCCGTAAAAATTTAGGAGAAAAACTGTCCGGTGGCGAAAAACGAAGAACAGAAATTGCACGTGCCTTAGCTGTCAACCCAAAGTTTGTTTTATTAGATGAACCCTTTGCGGGAGTTGACCCTATTGCCGTAGAAGATATTCAAAGCATCGTTTTAAAACTACGGAAAAAGAATATAGGTATTCTAATTACCGACCACAATGTGCAAGAGACACTATCTATTGTAGATAGAGCGTATTTGATGTTTGAAGGAGCAATTTTAAAGTCCGGAACAGCAGAAGATTTATCGGTGGACGAACAAGTAAAGAAAGTGTATTTAGGTCAAAATTTTGAACTAAAGAAAAAAGTGTTTAACGACTAATGGCATTACTATTAAATATAGAAACATCTACAAAAATCTGTTCGGTTTCTTTGGCGTTAAACGGCAAAACGATTAAAACTGTTGAGGAGGAAGGGCAACAATATATCCATTCCGAGAAGTTGACGTTATTCATAGAGCAGTTATTTAAGACTACCGAATACAAAATGAAAGACTTGTCGGCAATTGCTGTTTCCAAAGGTCCCGGTTCTTATACAGGGTTGAGAATTGGAGTTTCCGCGGCAAAAGGACTGTGCTACGCCCTCAAGATTCCTCTTTTAAGTGTTGATTCTTTGGAAGTGTTGGCAAATTTATTTGTCAAAGAGTATGAAGTGGAAGCTTCTTCCGTATTATATCCGATGATTGATGCACGAAGAATGGAGGTTTTTACCAAAAAAATCACGGATTTTCCCCAAGAACAAGAAGAAATAAAGGCCGTTATTGTCGATGAACATTTTTTTGATAATGAACATCAACCTGTATATCTTTTTGGGGACGGAGCAGACAAATTTCAAGACCTTTTTATAAATAATACACAGGTAAATAT
>JALTUD010000290.1 GCA_027047735.1 Flavobacteriales bacterium
AAAGAACTAATTTTTAACTTATAAACAAGCTGTAATTAACCTCTACTAAGTATGAGAGCGACAAAACCGCTTTATGTACTCACTTTCTTTCGCCACTTTCCAATATTCAAATGGTATCATTTCTTTCATAAATTCCAAAATACAAATACAATAAAAAGAAAATTCAATTATAATTTTGTATATTCGTGTTTCAATGAATTTATCTCACTTTATTCGCACAAAATAAAGGCACATTTTAAACAATATGAACAAACAAGTAATCCTACTCGTATTTACGCTTTGGTTCTCTGTTTCAGCTTTCGCACACAGAGGAGAATTTGCATCAATAGAACATGTTAAAATAGAGGAAACGCCCGACAGTTACATCTATGATTTTGACTTTGAAAACATCAAACAGATACTACTGACAGATGTTCGTATTGAGCTGGTTATCAATTCGCACCCCGTACCGATGCAATACATTAAAATCGACACCATCAAACCCGAACAAAAATTTGTTCATGGGCGATTTCAGGTATCGAAAGCCGATTTTAATATTGAAAAAGATGTAGTACAGATAGAAATTGTAGAACTTTTCGGTAAACGAAAAGACTGGGGAGGTTGGGACTCGCCGAATTTCCACGAAAACAAACAATCCAACACCTTATACTCTGAATTTTATGCCGATGCACCTTGGAGAATGAAGAAATTAGATGACAACGGCAATGTACAACCCATTCCCGTGCATTTCTTCTTACACGATGCGGATAAAGTTACCGGTATCACACTTCAAATAGACTACATCAATATCCGACTTAAAAACCCATCGGATGCGTCATTTGGGCCTGTATTAACCTACAACTCAATGAACGACGCGAATTTCAAAGCCTTATTTTCTTGCAAGTCTCCGGCAGATGGAGGAATGGATATACAAGAGTTCAAATTAAACAGCTTCTCCAAATCCAACCAATACACTATGGATTTCGACGAAAGTTCTGATTTATTTGGAGATAATTTTGTAAAAGCTGAGCACAGGTATTGGTATTTCACTTTTAATATTCCCGCAGCTGATTTGCAAGGGTTAGGAGATATCGTAGATATAGAGGTTAAAATCGGATATGCAAATTTCTCGGTAAGTGATGACTACATTGGATTACGAGTATTCCGTTCTAGTGAAGACATCCCTACGCTACCGAATTATTACAGAGGAGATACGCACCTCCATTCGTTTTTTACACAAAACAATGCCGAAATCGGATTCCCTATCGAAGCAACAATTGAAGCAGGAAAACTTATTGGTTTAGACTGGTTTACCAGCACCGACCACACTTCAGATTACGATAACTACGGGGGAGGAAATGTAAACACAAATTGGACAAGAATACAAGATCAAGTACGTCAGTTAAACACCGTAAATTCCGATTTTAAAGTAGTTGCAGGTCAAGAGGTTGCAACCAATAATGCGAAGGGAGATTTAGTACATATGCTAGCTTATCCTAGTTACGATGCTCCTTTTAGTTTACCTTTTTTAGGAGATGGAAATGGTGATTTAACGTCAACCAATAAATTTATCGACGACATTGTTTTTGGTTTAAAAAATGCCGATGGTTTCTCTTATGCCGCACATCCATTTGCAACAGCAGATAAGCTCCCTACTGTTCCCGTTGGTGGTGGTATTTGGAACTTAGGAGAAATTGGTTTTCCGGATAATTCCGGAACATTTCCTAAAACAGGAGGGAATATAATTTGCAACGATGTAAACTCTCCATCTGACATCCTTGCAGGAAACGA
>JALTUD010000291.1 GCA_027047735.1 Flavobacteriales bacterium
CACTCCGGAAGAAATAAAGAAAGCGGTAATAGAAGGAGGGAAGAGAAGAGTTAAACCGGCGATGATGACTACGGCTACA
This sequence comes from Flavobacteriales bacterium, assembly GCA_027047735.1. Lineage (GTDB taxonomy): Bacteria > Bacteroidota > Bacteroidia > Flavobacteriales_D > Parvicellaceae > S010-51. The sequence goes on from JALTUD010000291.1 coordinate 80, forward strand.
ACCATTTTAGCTTTACTTCCGGTGCTTTCTTCTTCGGGAAGAGGAGCGGAAATAATGTTACCCATGGCGATTCCTTCTTTCGGGGGAATGGTGTTAAATATGGTAACTATGTTTACGGTTCCCATTCTGTATTTTATTTGGAAAGATTTAGGGCATAAAATTAAACACAACAAAATAAGCATGAAAACATTTATTCATAAAAAGTACCTTATCATTCCTTTTGCCTTGTTGATAGCCGGTGTTTTATCTTCGGTAATGCAGGTCAAAGCACAGGAATTAGATTCTTTATTAAAATTAGCGACGCTAAACAATCCAACATTATTGGCTTTGGAAAAAGAGTACAAAGCAGTGTTGGAACGAGTTGACCAAACTAACGTGTTACCCGACCCTAAGTTAGGAGTTGGAATACCGGTTTTACGTCCTGAAACAAGGTTGGGAGCACAAACGTTGATGCTTTCCGCTACTCAAGTTTTTCCGTGGTTTGGAACGTTAAAGTCAAAAGAAGATATTGTTTTGGCTCTTTCTAAAGCAAGATTGGAAAAAGTGGTGGCTACGCAACTTGAAATTTTCGGAACAATTAGAAAAGCCTATTATAATCTGGAGTTTATCGAAGAAAAGAAACGTTTGTTAAAAGAGTTTTCTGAAATCTATAAAACACTGGAAAGTGTGGCGTTGGCAAAAGTAGAGAGCGGACAATCTATCATTAGCGACGTATTGCGAATACAAATAAAGCAAGATGAAATTATCCAAGAGATTGAAGTGCTAAAAGAGCAAACCAAAAGTTTTGCATCTGTAATTCGGCAATTGACAAATTTACCCGAAGAACAACCTCTTGTAATTGTTCCGTCAAAAGAACTTGCTTTCTCGTATAATCTGGAAGAGTACCGCGAAAAAATCAAAGCACAACACCCGCTGATGCAGATTATAGAAGCTCAATTAGAAGCCTCAAAAAAACAACAAGAATGGAATCAAAACAGGAGTAATCCAAGCATTATAGTGGGAGTGGATTACAGTTTGGTAAATCCGAGAACCGATGCCGTACCGTTATATAACGGACGAGATATTTTCGTACCGAAAGTAGGTGTAAGTATTCCAATCCACAGGAAACAATATATAGCCAAAAACAAAGAGGAAAACTACAAACAAGAAGCCTTGGCGTACAGAAAAACAGAAATAGAAAATAAGTTGATAACTCGATTGGTTCAAGCGGAAAGCAGATACAATCAAGCTGAAATTAAAATAGCACTATACCAACAACAAGTCGAAAAAACAGAAAAAGCGTATGCCGTTTTACTCGAACATTACAGTTCTTCAGGAAAAGGGTTTGATGAGTTGTTGCAAATCGAAAATCAATTATTAACCTACAAAATAGGAATAGAGCAAGAGCAAAAAAAGCAAAAAGAAGCACAAGCGGATATTCTTAGTATCACAGAATTTTAGAAAGTTATACCATTTTAAAATAAAAATCATGAAAAACACAATAATCATAGCCATCATATCAAGTCTTATCATTGGTTGGGCAATAGGAAAATTCACAAGTACATCAGCAAGCGACAAAGCAACCGTTTCAACGGAAACAACACATCAACACAGCGATAAAGAAGAAATATGGACATGTTCCATGCATCCGCAGATAAGGTTGCCACACCCCGGTAAATGCCCGATTTGCGGTATGACCTTAATCCTTGCTGACAACAATAACGAGAACAGCATAGCTTTAACCATGACCAAAGAAGCCCTTGCTTTAATGAATGTTCAAACAACCGTAGTTGGGGCTGAAAAACCACTTACCAACACAGGAATAAAGTTAAGCGGGCGAATAAAACCCAACGAAACGACCAATGCAAAATTGGTATCACACATAGCGGGAAGAATAGAGGAGTTATATGTCAATTACATAGGAGAATCGGTTTCCAAAGGGCAAAAAATAGCAACGGTGTATTCCCCCGATTTAATAACCGCTCAAAAAGAGTTACTCGAAGCACATAAAATGAAAGAAATAAATCCGCAACTGTTTGAAGCCACCAAAAACAAACTAAAATATTGGAAAATCACCGATGATCAAATACAAAGCATCATTGAGCGGAAAACAGTAATAGAAAATTTTGATATTTATTCCGACTTTCACGGAGTGGTAGCACAAAAAAACGTAGAAGTGGGCGACCATCTAAAAGAAGGTGAAGTCCTCTTTCAAATATCAGATTTATCCAATGTTTGGGGAGTTTTTGACGCTTATGAAAATCAACTGACAAACATTCATACAGGCGATATTATACAATTCACCTCACCATCTCAGCCCGGAACAAAACAAAAGGGAAAAATAACATTTATAGACCCCGTGCTCAATCCCAAAACCCGCACGGCATCGGTTAGGATAGATATTAGCAACAAATACAATAAGTTAAAACCCGAAGAATTTATCGAAGGAGAATTGCTAAAAGCCCCAACCAATACCGATACGGCCATTTACGTGCCGAAATCAGCCGTTTTATGGACGGGCGAACGTTCGGTTGTTTACGTAAAATTGCCCGAAGAAGAAGCCCCCACTTTTGAGTATAGAGAAGTAACCTTAGGAAGCACAAGCGGGAAGAATTATCAAATCACCTCAGGGTTGAAAAAAGGCGAAGAAATTGTCGTAAACGGAGCCTTCGTAATAGACGCATCAGCACAACTCAACAATAGAAACAGTATGATGAATAAGAAAGTAAAAGTTAGGACTTAGTATAATATGTTGGGCGTTCCCCCAATTTTCAAAAACAACATTTCGCTCAGGCGAAACGATGTTTTTGAAAATTGGGGTCGGGCTATCACTACTCACTCTTTTTGCCCTCAAAAGGAGGAGGGCAAAAAGGAGTTCAAACACGCCGTTCTATCCCTAACGCAAGTAAAATTGGCGGAGAGAAAGTGAATTTTTGGTTTCTTATACGATGAAAAATTCTTTTGCATAGCCCAGCTATGGAAAATAATTTTGAAGAAGGATAAGGAATCAAAAAACGCTTTATACCGTCTATTTTGCTTGTGTTAGGGATACAATCCCTAACGCAGTTGAGATAAGTGCAAAGAAAATGGAGTTTAGTTTTCTTAGACGATGAATAAGATTTTGCTTATGCTCAAAACAATAAACTTTAAGAATTTTTGAATCTTTCTTTTTCTCAATACTGTCGTTGTAAAATTTTGTAGTAACTCGTTACAACAAAAAAATTACGCCTAAGTCTTGAAAAAAAATAAATTCTTCAAATTCTCCATAAAGTTCATTGCATTGAGCATAACACCCGCTATGGAAAATTTTTATGAAGACGTATAAGAGTACTAAAAACACTCTATAAAGCTCATTTCAATGTTTAAATGGTAATAAGGAGTGGAGTCCCGATGGCCATCATAATGGGACGGAGTGTGTGCGGGGTTAATAATGGTAACGACAAGCAATAATTTCTAATACCTCATTTTCAAAAGAATATACCAATCTATGTTCTCCGTCAATTCTTCTTGACCAATATCCTTGTAAATCGTGTTTCAGGGGTTCCGGATTTCCAATTCCACTGAACGGGTCTCTAAGTGTAGATTTAATCAATTCATTGATTCGTTTAAGTTTCTTTTTATCTGTTGATTGCCAATACACATAGTCTGTCCAAGCTGTTTTAGTCCAGATAATTTTCATTCTTCAATTAGCTTATGTTCTTCAGATTTACCGGTCTTAGCCTCCCTCAACGATTGGATTAAAACATCTCTGTTTTTGCCCGATAATAGATAGCTTGTCTCTTTTAATGAGTTATATTCTTCTAAAGAAATAAGAACTAAATCCTTATTGTTTTTTCTCTTTATAATAAGTTCTTCAACGTCATTAACAACTAAATCCATCCATTTTTTTAGATTTCCTCTAAGGTCTGTATAGTTTACTACTTTCATTTTATTGATTTTTTACAAATATATTAAATAAGTACGTTAAATAGTACTTAATAGTTTCTTTTTTGTTTTAACGGATGAAACATTTCTATTTGTTTACTCAAATTCTTCATATCTTTATTACGGTACTTTTATATATTTCCAACGTTTGGCTATGCGTAGTGCGGGATTTGAAAAGCGGAGTTTTCAAATTTGCACGTAGCCAAGAGTTTATATTTTGTTTTTAATTTATTCATTTTAAATACCAAATTAAAGTATTGGCGGACTTCATTAAATGCACTGACCTTTCGTTTACCACCAAAACCCGCATTACGTATAGGTTTTGTTATGTGGTGTTTGCTTATCTCCACCAGTAGTTTAATATGATTTTGTCTTTTTCAATTTTCTCAATAGTTAGATATGCACCATAGTTTTCAATTGTCATGTTTCCATTTGGCAAAATAACGGCACCAGAAGCTATTGTTAAATCTAAACTTCCATTATTCACATACAATTCATAGCTTTTTGAGTATGTAAAATCCAGTACTTTATTGTCCGAACTATTAAATGAAAGACTATCTCCGAAAGCCCAAATAATTGTCCCTACTTCCAATTCATCAAGTTCATCAGTTCTTTCAAGTGTTAGTAAATCATTCTGTTTCAATTCATTTTTCAGTCCACTTACAACCCACTTTCCTTCTAAAGCGTCAATTATTGAGTCTTTCAGGTGAGTTCTAAGCATGTTAAGTTCGATAAACTTTTCATTGAACAGCTTTTGCTCTATTGAGAAATAGTCAAAACCATTCCAGTCACAATTACCATCTATTTGAATTAAAGTGTCATTTTCAATAGAGATATGATAAAAATCAATAGAACTAGAAACAATTTGAGAACCTTCATTGCACCTCTTGTTCATTTTTTTGGACATTTTCAGAAACTCTCTTATGAGTTCAACTTTATTGCTATCAAGTTCTACAAGCCAAGTTGAATCTGTCGACTTTCCATAATAATAGTTGGGTTCTATTTTTTTAGCGAAAATTGAACTTCCGTCTGAGTAAATTTCTATTTGGTATTGCTCTCTAGATTCATCACCAGTTTCAAATACAATGTCAATGCTTGGAAATAAAATTATGTTTTCAGATTGCTCTTTCCTGTTTGAATTACAAGAAACAAAAACCAAAATCGTTAATATATAACTTAATCTTCTCATTTTTTCAATACCACATAACATCTTTATATCCTGATATATATTGGGTTTTTCTTAGTCCGTATAAATCTATCCAAATACCTATTCTTGATTGTTTGAGTTTTTGGTAGGTTGGTACAATAACCTCCGTTTTAGCGTGGGCGGGTTGGGCTACTAAAACAAAAGTTATGAGGAGAAGGAGGATGGTTTTTATGTGTTTTATTATTTTCATTTTATGCTTACCAAAAAGAAGTTTAAAGAGTTCTTTAAGAAAAATGTGGCTATGTTGTAATTTTATATACATTTAGTAATTCTGCCTTGTATAGTGTTGGCTGAGTTTCATCAAATGCAATACACACAATATATTTATTTTTAAAGAGTGATAAATAACAAGTTTTCAACTCTGAAGTTGAAGATTCTAATCTTCTAAAACTAATATTACCATTAGGATAAATAATACTTTTTATCTCACTTGTTTTACAAATATATTGCAGTTCCTTTATAGTAAGTAATTCACAAGTTGTATTATTAGAACTAATAGCTGTTTTGATATTAATTAACAAATCTTTCTCTTTTAGACTAATTGGTATTGTTATTTTATTTTCGGTTAAATCAAACGCACCTGTGTAAATAAGATGATTTTTATTTTTTAAATCAATTTTTGTCAACATAATTAAGGGATTGGGAGTAAATAACCTTCATCAATATAATACTGGACAGATTTTTCTAGTTTATATTGTATACCTAAACCTGGTTGACCAAACCAAGGAATAATTTGCCCTTCTTCTACGTTAGGAATAGGTTTAAGTACTTTATATTTTTGAGGAGTTTGGCTAGCATAAGAAGAAGGTAAAGCTCTTTGTGGAAAAGGTGTATTAACAGGAGAAGTAAATTTTCCTGTTGGAGAACCGTATCTATCAATTATCAGAACACCGTTAAAATCTGATAGGTCTAATGTTTTTTTAACAAAATTTATAGCTCCATTATTTGGAGGGTAAACAATACCATTATATTTGTTAAGATTATGTGTATTAAATAAATTCTCTAAACTTGTCCAATCTTCATTCTTAAAGA
>JALTUD010000292.1 GCA_027047735.1 Flavobacteriales bacterium
ACCAATTTATCCAAAGAAAAAGCCTCATGCACCACACAAGCACCATCCCAAAGCACCATATTTCTGCCTGTTTCCTTATTGATATACGCCCCCAAATTCTTATCCGGAGCAAAAATAATCGGTTGGTCTTCAGGAATAGACTCTATAATTTTTTTCGCATTGGAAGAAGTACACACCAAATCACTATGTGCCTTTACTCCCGCCGAAGCATTCACATAAGTAACCACCACATGATTCGGATATTTTTTCTTAAACGCTGCCAAATCTTCAGCAGAACAAGACTCAGCCAACGAACATCCCGCTTTCAAATCCGGTAATAAAACCTTTTTCTCAGGATTCAAAATCTTCGCCGTTTCCGCCATGAAATGCACCCCTGCAAACACAATCATATCCGCCTCCACAGTCGCCGCCTTCTGCGACAAACCTAAACTATCTCCCACATAATCAGCTATTTCCTGTATCTCAGGTTCTTGATAATAATGAGCCAAAATAACTGCATTTTTATCCTTTTTTAATTTCTTTATTTCCGCTACAAAATCAATAGTTTCGGGCGTATCCATCTCCAAATATCCCACCTCGTTCAATTGGTCAATTGCTTTATCTATATTTTCCATACAAATTTCATTTTAAAACGCTTAACAAAGGTACAAAGATTTTAGAAACCATACAGAAAATAGCTTATAGATTGATGTTGGGCGTTCCCCAAAACCAAAAAAGAAGAATTCCAACACATTGGAACTCTTCTTTTTCAGTTTTGGGTCGGGCTATCACTACTCACTCTTTTGTGTTGCATAGGTGCAACAACACAAAAGGAGTTCAAACACGCCGTTCTATCCCTAACGCATGTATAATGAGTACATAGAAAGTGAATTTTAGTTTCTTTAGATGATGAAAAAATTCTTTGCATAGCCGAGCTATGGAAATAATTTTTGAAGAAATATAAAGGAAATAAAAACACTTTATAGTGCTCATTATACTTACGTTAGGGATACAATCCCTAACGCGAGCGAAATTGGCGGATAGAAAGTGAGTTTTAGTTTATTTTAAAGTCGTTTAACAAAAACTTTTCCTAAAACCTCCACCCTATTCTAATCACTCCCATATTTACCAAGTTGAATGAAGTTATTTTCTTACCAGAAATAGGAACATCAACACTGGCATCGGTTAAAGAGGTAGAATTTTGCACATTGTAAACTCCTCGCTTGTAATTTAGGTTTTGATATAAAAAACCTAACTCGGTGCCGACATACAAACTCTTATACACATCTATATCAACTCCGGTAAAGACATGAATACCATATCCATCAACCGGTACTTTTTTACTGTAATTAATATTGGGAATAAACACCAACGAATCGGTACGTGAACCATACTCATCTTTTCTTCCCGTCATGATTTTTAGTTCTGTTCCGACATAAGGTGATACTCGCCCTTCTTTAAAGTGTTTTTCGATACCTAATGAAAAATTAAGTAAAGAACTCTTTTTTTCTACTGAACCAACTCCTGTTCCATCTACTTCATTTATCTCGGTGGTTTTGCTGTCTGACTGATAGTCAAAAGTTGAACGAACAGCCATCTTGGACGATAAAAAGTATCGTATTTTTAAATTAGGCGTAAAACTTTCGGAAGATGGTTGAAATAAGTGAAATTGTGTTTCGGTTTCAAAACCTTTGCGTTCTTCTTGAGCTTGTAATAAACCAACAAAACCGATTGTTGACAATAAGATGATTATTCGTTTCATATTTTTAAAATTTCTTTT
>JALTUD010000293.1 GCA_027047735.1 Flavobacteriales bacterium
TTAAATTGTTTTACTTTTTGTAAGAATAACTCTTGTTGAGAAAGTTCTTTTTCGTGAATTTCTTCTTCAAAGTCGTGGATTTGCTTAATGTAGTCAGAAATGTCGCGTTGCATGTTTTTAATGAGTAAAGTAGAGTGTTTGTGTTTTAGCTTTGAGAGATAGTACACGGCAATTAGTAACAGGCTGATGAGTAGAATAATTACGGCTAAAATTTTAGATTTTTTCTCTGATACTTCTTTTTCAAGTTCAAGCAGTTGAATGTGATTGTTTTTTTCTTGAATTTTGTATTGAATGTTTAGGTGTTCTATTTCTTTTCTTTGTTCAATTCCCAGTATTTCGTTATTAAGAGCATTGTATTCTTTTAGTGTGTTAAGGGCTTCTTTGAGTTTGTTTTGTTTTTCGTAAGCGGTAACCAAAAGGGTCAAGGCCTTTAATTCTTCTTCCTTATAATGTTCTTCTTGGGATTTTTGTACGGCTTTTAGTGCTAATTGCTCTGCTTCTTGATAGTGTTTTTGTTTTAGCAATAGTTCGGTTTGAAATTTATATATTGTATTTAACCCGTTACTGTTTTTTTGTTTCTCCAGTAGGTGAAGTGCTTGTCGAAGTAGGGAGTCGGCTAAGGAAATTTTGTTATTTTGGATATGGATGTTAGCAATATTGGCTAATATAACAGGTTTATTGAATTGGTTGGAGGACTGATTGATTTCGTTTAGTGCTTTTGAATAATAAAAGTAAGCTGAATCGGGATTGTTGTAAAACTCTTCAAATACGGAGGCTATATTGTTATATCTTGATGCACTAATGTCGTGTTTTTGCAAGCTATCTGAAATACGAGCTGATTTTTTATAGAGTTCGATTGATTTTTCTTTATTTTTTAATTTTTGATAAACAATTCCTAAATTGTTATAAACAAAAGAGCTTTTTAACGTTTGATTATTATTCTTAAAAATAGTAACAGCCTCGTAGTATTTTTTAAGTGCTTCGGGATAATTACCTAAGAGTTCGTTAATGACTCCTATATTCGTAATCTCTTCCCCGTATTTGAGGGAGAGGTTATCCTGCTTATATCGTTGGGCTGATTTTTTAAAATACGTTTTAGCAGTGTGAAATTTTGATTTCCTATAGAAAGTGTGAGCTATTTTTTCACTGATATCGGCGTAATATTCATCCGGATAGTTAGTTAGAATACTGTCTGCTATACGCTGTAATTTTACTTCGGAACAGCTTGAATCTTTAGCTATTTCTTGTAAATCCGAATTAAGTTTCTTAAGTGTAGTGTTGTCTAAATCTTTGGAACTCGTATTACTTTGTTTGATTTTCTCATTGGAACAACTGAAAATTGTCAAAAAAATGAATGGTAGTACTAGCCATTTCATAGGGGAACTGTGTAATGTTAAATTCATTACTCGCAAAAGTAGAAGATAAACAATACTAATAATTGATTTTTTTCAGTCTTTACAAAATATTTACTTCTCGTTCCAATGTAACACCAAATTTTTCTTTTATGGAATCAATTATTTGATTGCTTAAATCCAATATTTGTTTTCCTTCTGCACCGCCGTAATTCACAAGGACTAAGGCTTGATTTTTATGAACACCGTAAGTCCCGAATGTTTTTCCTTTCCAACCGTCTTGGTCAATTAACCAGCCGGCAGCAATTTTGGAGTGTTTTTCATCAATGGGATAATAAGCTAAGTTGGGAAACTTGCGTTTTAATTCTTCAATTTTTTCGTTAGAAACGATAGGGTTTTTAAAG
>JALTUD010000294.1 GCA_027047735.1 Flavobacteriales bacterium
TATTTTGCTCGTGTTAGGGATACAATCCCTAACGTGGATAAAATTGGAAGCAAGAAAGTGAATTTTAGTTTTCTTAGACGATGAAAAATTCTTTTGCTTATGCTCAAAACAACAAACTTTAAGAATTTTTGAATCTTTCTTTTTCCCAATACTGTCGTTGTAAAATTTTGTAGTAACACGTTACAACAAAAATTTTACGCCTAAGTCTTGAAAAAAATAAATTCTTCAAATTCTCCATAAAGTTCATTGCATTGAGCATAGCCCCAGCTATGGAAAATAATTTTGAAGAAGGATAAGGAAAATAAAAACGCTTTATGCTTTCTATTTTATTCATGTTAGGGATACAATCCCTAACGCAAGTGGAATGAGTGCATAGAAAGTGAATTTTAGTTTCTTTAGATGATGAAAAAAATATAGTTTTCCAAGCAAAAAAAAACAAACACAAAAAAAGCCGTTACAGTACTGTAACGGCTTTTAAAAATGGTATAAAAAAAGGAAATTTATTTCCCTTCCATCTTAGCTTTCAATTCAGCTAGTGCATCAATATCTCCTAACGTAGATTTTTCTGCAGCCGCATTATTTGAAGCTATTGCTTTTCTTGTAGATTTCTTGTGGTTTTCTTGCATTTCACCCCAAGTTAACGCATGAGAAACTAAAATCTTCTTGTTCTCTTTATTAAACTCAATTACTTTGAATTGTGCTTTTTCTTCAAGAGCCAAGCTTGTTCCGTCTTCTTTTTTCATGTGTTTTACCGGGCAGAAACCTTCTATACCATAAGGTAAAGCGATGATACCTGCTTTATCTTTTATTTTGATAACTGTTCCTTCGTGAACAGAATCCAATGTAAAGATAGTTTCGTAAGTATCCCAAGGGTTTTCTTGCAATTGTTTGTGTCCTAAACTCAATCTTCTGTTTTCAACATCCAATTCTAAAACAACTACATCCAACTCTTCTCCAACTTTACAGAAGTCAGAAGGGTGTTTGATTTTCTTTTCCCAAGAAAGGTCAGAAATATGAATCAAACCATCGATTCCCTCTTCCAACTCAACAAATACTCCAAATGTAGTAAAGTTCTTAACGATAGCTTTATGTTTAGAACCAACAGGATATTTCTCTTGAATACCTGCCCATGGATCCGGCATCAATTGTTTCATACCTAAAGACATTTTTCTGTCTTCGCGGTCTAAAGTCAATATTTTAGCTTCAATTTCGTCTCCAACTTTTAAGAAGTCGTTTGCTGTTCTAAGGTGTTGACTCCAGCTCATTTCCGAAACGTGAACCAATCCCTCTACTCCCGGTGCAATTTCTACAAAAGCACCATAGTCAGTAAGAACAACTACTTTTCCTTTTACTACATCTCCCACTTTAAGGTTTTCATCAAGAGCGTCCCAAGGGTGTGCTGTTAATTGTTTTAAACCTAAAGCGATACGTTTTTTGTTGTCGTCAAAGTCAAGGATAACCACTTGAATTTTTTGATCCAATTCACAAACTTCTTCAGGGTGATTAACACGTCCCCAAGATAAGTCGGTAATATGGATTAATCCATCAACACCACCAAGGTCAACGAATACTCCGTAAGAAGTAATGTTTTTAACTGTTCCTTCGATTACTTGACCTTGTTCAAGACCTTTCATAATCAATTTCTTTTGCTCTTCTAATTCTGCTTCGATAAGAGCTTTATGAGAAACGACTACGTTTTTAAATTCATTGTTGATTTTTACTACCTTGAACTCCATGTTTTTACCAACATATTGATCGTAATCTCTAATTGGTTTAACATCGATTTGTGATCCCGGTAAGAAAGCTTCAATTCCAAATACATCGGCAATTAAACCACCTTTAGTTCTGCATTTAACAAAACCGGTAATGATTTCACCTGTTTCAAGAGCTTTATTAACTTTTTCCCAAGCTGTTTGGATACGAGCAATTTTATGCGACAATACTAACTGTCCGTTTTTATCTTCCAATGTTTCGATAAAAACTTCTACTTCGTCTCCTACTTTCAGGTCAGGATTGTAACGGAACTCATTTCTTGAAATTACACCGTCACTTTTGTACCCTATGTTTACAACGACTTCACGGTCTGTAATTTCAATTACTTTTCCGATTACTACTTCTTTTTCTTCGATTTGTTTTAACGTAGATTCGTACTTTTTAGCCAATTCTTTACGTTCTTCCGGAGAATACGTTTCTGCATTCTCAAAAGCTTCCCAATCGAAGTTTTCTAATGTTACCGCAGGTGTTGCAGTGTTTTGTGTAGCTTCTGCTACTTTTTCGTTTTTTTCTTCAGCCATTCGGCATTAAAATTTGTATCTCAATTTACGGTAATCCTTGAGAGTGTTTTACATTATTCATTGTTCTACCGAAAACAATTTATTTAAACAGGATGCAAAGATAAAATATTTGTTTTGGATTTCCTAAAGTTCGTTTAATTTTATCTTGTGTTGTTTAACCTTAAATTCGCAAGTGATTTCGTTATGAAAAGTCAAAATACGTATTAGTATTGGTCTGGCACAGTTTTGAGACACGCAAGCGTAGCCATAGCTACGGTGAGTATCGAAAAGCGAGCGTTGCCAATAACGATGAGGAGTTTGACTTTGGAATAGAAGTTTACTTGCGGATTTAAGGTTTAATTAAACTAAAATTCATTTTATTGCGTTAGGGATAGGAACGGCATCCTTTTGGTGTGTTGCATATATGCACACCAAAAGATATAGTGGATAGCCCGACCCCATTTTGCAAAAGACACGTTTAGCGTAGCGATATGTGTCTTTTGCAAAATGGGGGAACGCCCAAATACTCTTCGTCTATGACTTCAATTAAATTTATGGATACTTTTCTAGTCAGGAAAATGTATATTTGTGTACCAATTGGAAAATGCAATCTCTTATGAAGGAAAAAATCGTAATTATTGGAAATGGAATTGCCGGAATTACTTGTGCTCGTTATATCAGAAAATACAGCAACCATGATATTTTGGTTATTTCTGCCGAAAGTCCTTATTTTTTTTCGAGGACGGCTTTGATGTATGTGTATATGGGGCATATGAAGTTTGAGCACCTGCAACCTTATGAGAGTTGGTTTTGGGAGAAGAATAGAATTGGCTTAAAGCAAGATTTGGTTACGGAAATTGATGCAAATAACGCTGAGTTGGTGTTGCAGTCGGGGGAGAGGGTGAAGTACGATAAGTTGGTGTTGGCAACCGGTTCAAAACCCAATAAGTTTGGTTGGAAGGGGCAAGATTTAAAAGGTGTTCAGGGATTGTATAGTAAGCAGGATTTGGAGAGTTTGGAGGAATTGACCCAAAAAGGGATTAAAGACGCAGTAATTGTTGGTGGTGGTTTGATTGGGATTGAATTGGCGGAGATGTTGAGGTATAGGGACATCAATGTGAATTTTTTGGTGCGTGAACATCATTTTTGGGGAAATGTGCTGGATAGCAGAGAAAGTGAAATGATAATGCGACATATGAAGGAGCATCATATCAATCTTAGGTCGAAAACCGAGTTAAAGGAAGTCGTGGCGGATGAAAACGGATATGCTAAATCTATTATTACAACAGAAGGAGAGGAAATACCTTGTCAGTTTGTTGGTTTAACGGCAGGAGTGTCGCCGAATATTGAATTTGTAAGAAGTTCTTCCATTACAACAAATCGAGGTATTGTGGTGGATTCTTTTTTACAGACTAATATTGAAAATGTGTATGCAATTGGTGATTGTGCCGAATTTGTTTCTCCGCCGGGTGAGAATCGTAGAAATATCGAGCAGGTATGGTACACGGGAAAGGAAATGGGGAAGGTGCTGGCGAAAACAATATGTGGTACACCAACCAAGTACTCGCCCGGGCATTGGTTTAATTCAGCTAAGTTTTTAGATATTGAATATCAGACTTACGGGTGGATTTTTCCGCAACCTAAAGAGAATGAGCAACATTTTTATTGGGAACATACGAGCGGTAAGAAATCAGTACGGATTAATTACGATAAATCTACGAGAGCGTTCATCGGGATAAATACCTTTGGTATAAGAATGCGTCATCAGGCTTTTGAAAAGTGGCTCAATGAAAAACGAAGTGTGGAGTATGTGTTGGAACATCTTGCCGATGCTAATTTTGATCCGGAATTTTATAAGAAACACGAAAAAGAAATCGTAGCTAAGTTCAATAGCGAGAATAATACACAACTGAAGGTGCAACGATTTAATTGGAAAAACATATTTTAATGATGATGAAGCAAATAAAACAACTAGGTCTTTTTCTGTTTGTGGCAGGAATTGTTTTTTTTACGGTGAATTTGTTTTTGGGAAGTTATTCTATAAGCAAAAACAAGGTTTGGACTCATTTAGATTCCACTCCGCATACTGTAGATAAGGGTGATACTATTGCTCAAACGTTTTATTTGGCGTTTGAAGAGTGGAGTAGCGAAAATTCAGAGGGATTATCAAATGTCGTTGCCTTCAATAGTGCCTTGCCTCAGATTATAGCTTTGCACAACAAGAAGATAGCGGAGTTTTTTGCTCCGTCTTTGGGTTTAACGGAAGCAGAGATAAACGAAATTATAAAAGCTGTTGAGGAAAATAATTTTGCTTACAACAAAGAAGTGCTTCAGGAAGTGTTGCAGAATCCGTATAAAGAAAAGTTATTGGAAGATAACACTTCGTGGATGTTTTCCCCGAATAAAGAATACAAAGACATCGCTTCATTTAAAAAGGATTTTTTAACGAAAGCCCAAGAGATTAATGCTCAAACCGGCTCTGATTATTTCTTGTATGATGATGGTGGCTCTCTACTTCGGTTGAATAAAGCGTTTGTAGAAAGCGGAGCAAAAGAGAAACCTTGGTTTTATTTTTTATTAACGTTCGGTTTGGTCATCATTGGTACACTGATGTATAATTTACCTGATATAAAATTATTAGGTCCGGCAGGGATAAAAAATAACGGTATTTATCATAGCTCGATTACCAATAGAGGGTTATTAGCTTGGCTCGTTTTGGTTTATTTGGTGAGTTTTTATGTTGTTCTGTATTTTTGGCCGCAATACTTAGCAAACGATATACTAATTGTTGACCCGGTAAGTGAATTGTTAAGCGGAAATGAGGCAAGTCAATGGTTTTTATATGGTTTTATCTATTGCGTAGCAATGACCTTAATGGCGGTGCGAATGTATATTAAATACCGACACAATAATTATCAGATATTGCGAACAAGTGTAGTGTTGTTTTTTCAGCTGATATTTGCCTTTCTCTTACCCGAAATACTGGTGCGTTTTAATATGCCGTGGTACGATTTCAAAAATGCTTGGCCCTTGGATTACGACTTCTTTTTTCAATACAATTTACAAAACTTAATCAACAGCGGACATATTGGAATTTTTATGTTGGTTTGGGGAATTGTGTTGTCGTTCATCATTGTACCTGTTATGGTTTACTTTTACGGTAAACGTTGGTATTGCAGTTGGGTCTGCGGTTGCGGAGGGTTGGCAGAAACCTTAGGCGACCCTTTTCGCCAACATTCGGATAAAAGTTTAAAAGCATGGAAATTGGAACGCTATTTAATTTACGGAGTGTTGGTTTTTGCGGTAGTGATGACTTTAGTAACTCTGTATTCATTCTTTACAGGAGCGTCTTCCGTATTGGGGATAAGCACCTATTCCATACAGAAAACCTACGGTTTTTTGATTGGTTCTATATTTTCAGGAGTAATAGGAACAGGATTTTATCCGATTTTCGGCAGTCGTACGTGGTGCCGTTTTGGTTGTCCTTTGGCAGCGTATATGGGAATTGTTCAGCGTTTTAAATCCAAATTCAGAATTACAACCAACGGCGGGCAATGTATTTCTTGCGGAAATTGTTCAACTTACTGCGAACAAGGAATAGATGTTCGTTCTTACGCACAACGGGGAGAAGATATTGTTAGATCCTCTTGTGTAGGTTGTGGTGTATGTTCGGCGGTTTGTCCGAGAGGAGTTTTGAAATTGGAAAATTCCGACGCTCCAAAGAAGTTGGATATTCGGGATTTGTAAAGAGGAACGCAATTTGAATTTGTTTCAAGTCGGCTAGCCAAAAACTTAATCGCTAACTTTTGTTAAAATAATTTGTTTATAATAGCAAAAAAATTACTTTTGCAAAAAATGTAAGTAAGAGGCTTACTACTGTTGATTGTTGAGGAAAAGAAAGTATAGATTACCC
>JALTUD010000295.1 GCA_027047735.1 Flavobacteriales bacterium
TTAAATTTAGATTTTTCAAAACGTACAGGCTACAAAATGCAATTATTTTACGGGGCAGAATTTACGCACAACGATGTAAATTCTCAAGCCTCAAGTTTTGATATCAGCACAGAAAATACAACAAGGGTAAGTACGCGTTATCCCGACGGAGGCAGTTACATGAACACACAAGCAGTTTATGCCAAGGTAGAACAAAATTTTGACAAAATAATGTGGAGTTTCGGCAATCGCTTAACACTAACACAATTAAATGCTACTTTTAAAGACACCTCGTTGATTCAACTTCCTTTTAACAACATAAAAGCAAACTCAAAAGCCTTTTCATCCAGTTTCGGAGTCGTTTACACCCCCGACAGTCGATTAAAAATCCACACCAATTTAAGTTCGGGATTTCGTTCACCCAACATAGACGATTTCGGAAAAGTCTTTGAAAAAAACGGATATGTAGTCGTACCGAATAACAATCTAAAACCCGAATTTGCTTATACCGGAGAGTTAGGTTTTTCATCTTCGTTCTATCGCGACTACATCGAATTAGACAGTACCACAACCCGCATTCATTTTGCAACACTTAGTGCCACCGGGTTTTATACTTTGCTTGACAATATGATAACCAAGTCCAATTATCAACTCAACGGCAACGACTCTATCCTTTACGAAGGCGATATGGAAAAAATACAAGCCAACATCAATTTTGATAAAGGCATAGTCTATGGCATAACCGGAGGAATAAAATTATCTTTCAATCGAAATTTCAAACTAAAATCCACCGTCAATTATACCGTAGGACGTATAACCTCAGCCAATCAACCAATGCCACACATTCCACCGCTTTTCGGACGCACAAGTTTCTTAATCGACCAGCCGAAATGGGACTTTGAATTTTACAGCATCTACAACGGAGCAAAAAAAATAAGCAACTTTGCACCCAACGGAGTTGACAATGCAGACGAAGCCACCGCCGATGGAATCCCCGCTTGGTACACGTTAAACGTAAGAGGAAGCTATCAGTTCTCATCACGCTTTTTGCTATCAGGAGGCATACAAAACATTATGGACGTCTATTACAAAACATTCGCATCCGGAATCAGCGGAATGGGACGAAGCATAAACCTGAGTTTCAGGTATAACTTTTAGTAGGGCGTTCCCATTACAGCATAAAAAAGATAGTTAAGGAATTAAAACAAATTATTTTAAAACTATACCTGAAAACATATAAAATCATGAACGAGGTCAAGTAGTTGTATGGAGGTAATGTTTTTATCATTTCAATAACATTCTCAAAATTTTAATCCTTGTTAACAGATTTATTAACACTTTTTTAACAACTCTCATCAAAAGAAAAAATAAAAAGGGGAATTCTTCTGTATCTTAATAGAAAATTACCTCGAGATGTTAAGAAAAGCTACATATTTATCTTTTTTCCTTTTTTTAGGGATGTTGCTGTTTTCAGGGTTTAGAACGGAAACATCAATGGTGAAATATGATTTTGCTTTTAACATAGGAGCAACGTACAATACGCAATTGGTTACCTTTTCCGTTGTAGCCACAAGAGATGGTAAAATCGTCTATAAAAGAAATATTACCGAAAGTAGTTTTATTCGACAGGTAGCCGGTTTAGAATATTCAAAAGCTAATCCGGAAAAAATCAATTACTTTGAAAAATATGAACTAACGGATTGTTTTTACAAATACGACTCTATAAGGGATTTATATGTAGATGGCTATAATTGTTTTCGATTAACTGATTTATGGGCATTGCGTTATGGAAGAAATCCTTTGTGTGGAGGTGATTGTATTCCTGCACAAGGAATGTTATTAAACGGTTGGGCAGGAAACAATTTTAGACCTACTTGGCCACAAATTCAAATACTGCAACAATACGGCATAATAAACATTGATGATACTTTCTACGGAGAAAATATGTTTCGTTTATTTAGCGACATGAAAGATTCCAATTGGATATCCAGATATGTTAATGCAGGTAAATCAAACGGGCAATCAAAAACTAAAGGATAATACCATTTAAACAACTTTTACTGTATTTTAAAAAAAAGAGTACTTTTGTTCGCGTAATGAAAGAAAACTCTATCTTATCCAAAATAACACATACATCCAATTTATTAGGGATATTAATAGACCCTGATAAGTATCTTTCAGTGTCTGAAATAGAGCAAGTCGTAAAAGATGTACAAAAAATAGCACCCGATTTTCTTTTTGTAGGAGGAAGTTTAATCAACCACAATCTTATGGATGAAATGGTTAAGCTCTTTAAAACAAGACTTTCTATTCCTGTTGTTTTATTTCCTGGTAACAACCAACAAATTAGCTCTAAGGCAGATGCTATCCTTCTTTTATCTCTTATTTCGGGAAGAAATGCAGAGCTTTTGATAGGTCAACACGTACAAAGTGCGTTTGTTTTACAAAAAAGCGGTTTAGAAATTATCCCAACGGGTTATCTACTCATCGATGGCGAAAAAAAGACCTCTGTCCAATATATTAGCAATAGTCAACCCATTCCCAACGACAAAAATAATATTGCCGTTGCAACAGCTTTAGCGGGAGAACAACTAGGACTAAAACTTATTTATTTAGACGCCGGTTCAGGAGCAAACAAGGCGGTTCCTTTAGAAATGGTAAGAACAGTACAGGAACACTTACAAGTACCGATAATTGTGGGTGGAGGAATAAAAACAAAAGAACAAATCAAAGAAACATGGAAAGCAGGAGCTAATTTAGTAATCGTAGGGACTGCTTTTGAGAAAAATCCAAAGAATTTGTTTAAAAACTGACAATACTACACAGAACAAAAGCAAGGTCTGACATTATGACTTTTAAACCACCAATGGCAAACAAATTGATTGAAGCGGAGTGATACTAAAAAAGTGTAGCAATGAGTAAAAAAAATAAACATAGAGAACAAGAGAATATAAACGAACAAGAAACAGTTGATCAAGTTCAAAATACAGAGGCAAACGCCGAAGAAACAAACATGAATAAAAACGAAAAAGGAAACACAAAAGAAGAAGATGCTTCTTCGATAATAGAGCGTTTGGAAAGAGAAAAAAAAGAATTGAATGATAAGTTTTTGCGTCTCTATTCTGAATATGATAATTACAGAAAGAGAACAGCAAAAGAAAAAATAGAAACACATAAAAACGCAAGTATTTCTGTGATTAAAGACGTGCTTTCTATTGCTGATGATTTTGAAAGAGCCATCGAAAATAATGAAAAATCGGATGATATAGATGCGATAAAAAAAGGCTTTATGCTAATTCACAACAAATTAGCTTCATTCTTAAAATCGAAAGGAGTGGAAGAAATAAAAGCTAAAGGGGAAAATTTTGATGTAGATAAACACGAAGCGATTACACAGGTACCTGCACCTACTGAAGAAGACAAAGGAAAAGTAATTGACGTAGTAGAAAAAGGCTACAAAATGAAGGATTCAATCGTTCGATATCCTAAAGTAATTGTAGGTAAATAAACACCGATTTAAATAAATACTAAATTGAAGATGTATAGGGAAATCCCTATACATCTTTGTTGGTTATATAGCATTATGAGTAAAAGAGATTATTACGAAGTATTAGGGGTAAGTAAGTCTGCAACTACCATAGAGATAAAAAAAGCATATAGAAAATTAGCTTTAAAACACCATCCAGACAAAAACCCTGGAGATAAGGAAGCTGAGAAAAAGTTTAAAGAAGCAGCGGAAGCTTATGACGTGTTGGGAAATGATGAAAAAAGACAACGCTATGACCGCTTTGGACATGCAGGAGTAGGAGGAGATAGTGGTTTCGGCGGAGGCGGAGGTTTCGGCGGAATGAACATGGAAGATATATTCTCGCAATTCGGCGATATTTTTGGTGGGGGATTTAGTAGCTCAAGAGGAGGAAGAACTCGCCAAAGAAAAGGGACAAACCTACGCGTAAAATTAAAACTAACCCTTGAAGATATTGTAAACGGTGTAGAGAAGAAAATTAAAGTTCAAAAACTTGTCTTGGCAGATGGTGTAGAATACAACACCTGTTCCACCTGTGGCGGAGCAGGGCAAGTAATGCGAGTAACCAACACCATAATCGGTCAAATGCAAACCGCATCAACCTGTCCTACTTGTAATGGTTTAGGGCAAATTGTTACTAAAAAACCCGCAGGAGCTGATGCAAATGGTATGATAAGAAAAGAGGTTATCATACCAATAGAAATTCCAGCAGGTGTTGAAGATGGTATGCAACTCAGTGTTAGAGGCAAAGGAAACGACGCTCCGGGGGGAGGAATACCGGGCGATTTGATAGTAGCTATCGAAGAAATTCCACACGAGAAGTTACGTAGGAATGGAAATGATTTGCACTATGACTTACACCTTAACTTTATAGATGCTACATTGGGAACAGAAGTAGAAGTTCCATTGGTAAAAGGAAAAGCAAAAGTAAAAATAGCACCCGGAACACAAAGTGGTAAAATACTACGATTGAAAGGAAAAGGAATACCGGATCTCAATGGGTACGGAGTAGGTGATTTACTGGTAAACATCCAACTTTGGACACCGCAAAACCTAACTAAACACGAAAGAGAGTTGTTAGAAAAAATACGCCATAGCGACAACTTCAAACCCAACCTCAAAAAGGCAAAAAGTTTTTTTGAAAGAGTAAAAGAACACTTTAGTTAATCTCATGAAAGTAATAATCCTATTTCTCGCTCTTCTTTCTTTTTCGTGCAGAAGAAATTCAGATGAGGATTCTGTAGCACAAAAAATTTGCGATTGCTATGAAAGCATACACAGCAAAAAAGAAACAGCCGACAATGAAGAAGAACTGCAACAAGAAATAGATAAATGTAACCTACTCTTTCAATCGGAGTTAGAACGTTTGAAAAACCAACCAGAAGAAAAAGAGCTTTTTATGAAAGCCTACAGAAATTGTCAAGAAAAATGAAAATAGCAATAGGAAGTGACCACGCAGGATTCGAATTAAAAGAAACCTTAAAAAAATATTTAAGCGAAAAAGGTTGGGAAGTCAAAGATTTTGGCTGTTATTCACCCGAAAGCATGGATTATCCCGACACAGCACACCCTTTATGTGAAAGCATAGAAAAACATGAATTTGAACTCGGCATCTTAATGTGTGGCAGTGGAAACGGAATCACCATGACCGCCAATAAACATCAGCAAATAAGAGCCGCCCTCTGCTGGACACCGGAAATAGCAACGCTGGCTCGTCAACACAACAACGCTAATGTCCTTTCAATGCCCGCACGATTCATAACCGAAGAAACCGCAAAAAATATTGTAGATGCCTACCTAAACGCAACATTTGAAGGCGGAAGACACCAAAGAAGAATTGATAAAATTCCATGGTGTAAAAATTGTTAATTTGGGCGTTTCCCTAAACACAAAAAGCACATACCCTCACCGGGTACGTGCTTTTTGTGTTTAGGGTCGGGCTATCACTACTCACTCTTTTGGTTTGCATATACGCAACAAACCAAAAGGAGTTCAAACACGCCGTTCTATCCCTAACGCGAGTGAAATTGGCGGATAGAAAGTGAATTTTTGGTTTCTTAGACGATGAATAAAAATTTTGCATAGCACCCGCTATGGAAAAATTTTATGAAGACGGATAAGGAATCAAAAAACGCTTTATACCGTCTATTTTACTCGTGTTAGGGATACAATCCCTAACGCGGAATGAAATAAGTGCAAGAAAGTGGAGTTTGTAGTTCTTAGACGATGGAAAATAATTTTGAAGAAGTATAAGAAAAATAAAACCGTTTTCTTGTGCTCATATATCCCGTGTTAGGGATACAATCCCTAACACAGAACAGGTGAGCAGGGCAAAATCATACTTTTACATTCAAAACTTTAAGTAGGTATTCTTCATTCCATGCAGCTTTAAGCCTTTTACTAGCAATACTCTGTTTTACTGTTTTTTTATTTTCAATGAATGAAAAATCAGAAATGACACTACAAGTTCTTGTTTCTATTCTACCATGTCCAATATCTATGTTTACATCTGTTTCAATACTTTGTGAAAATCTAAATTCACCTTTAACTTCTTTTAAAAGTTGTTTTTGATTTTCTTTTAGTGCTAATATATAGTCTGCTCCATTATCAATAATTTTTTCTGCAATATCTGTTTGAGTACCCATTGCATCAATAGTAATAATACAGTC
>JALTUD010000296.1 GCA_027047735.1 Flavobacteriales bacterium
AATATAAAGGGAATAAAAGCACTTTATAGTGCTCATTATACTTGTGTTAGGGATACAATCCCTAACGCGGGGCAAGTGAGTGCAAAGAAAACATAATTTATAACCCCGTTAAAACTATTTTATCAGAAGGGGGAAAGAAAAAACAATAAACCGAAAAACAAGAAAAAATAACCTTTCCTTTATTAAAGAGAGTATCGGTTTAAATTTTTTTTGTATTTTGGCTCACTGTAAAATAAACCTTAATAAAATAAGTTTATTTTTCAAGACGAATATAAATTAGTAAATCAATAACAAACAAAATCAATTCGCTGTAAAACAAGGTTTTAGCGAGTAAAAAATTAAAACAGATGAAAAAACTATTTGGATTTTTAGCCTTTGGAGTATTTTCTATTGCAAATGCCTCAGTAGCGATGGCTCAAGAAGTAGAAGCTGTAGAAGAAAAAGCAGTACCAATTACACAAATGATAAAACAAAAATTTATCGAAGGTGGGCCGGAATTTATGTCTTTCGTATTGGCATGTTTGATTTTGGGGTTGGCACTGGCTATTGAGCGAATCATTTATTTAAACTTAGCAACAACAAATACTTCTAAGCTCTTAGAACAAGTAGAAGAAGCCTTACAAACAGGAGGAGTAGAAGCCGCAAAAGAAGTTTGCCGAAACACAAGAGGCCCGGTAGCAAGTATTTTTTACCAAGGTTTAGAAAGAAGCTCAGAAGGAATAGATATGGCAGAAAAAGCCGTAGTAGCTTACGGAAGCGTTCAAATGGGGCTTTTAGAAAAAGGATTGTCTTGGATAGGATTGTTCATAGCCTTAGCACCGATGTTAGGGTTTATGGGAACAGTAATCGGGATGATTCAAACATTTGATGCCATTTCACAAAGTAAAGGAGAAGTTGATCCTTCTGTATTGGCAAAAGGGATTAAAGTAGCCTTGATTACAACGGTATCCGGTTTGATAGTAGCGATTATTCTTCAAATCTTTTATAATTATATCGTTTCTAAAATCGATTCATTAGTCAACCAAATGGAGGACGCATCTATTTCTTTAATCGACTTGTTGGTGAAATACAATTTGTCTAAAAAAGAAGCTTAATTTTCCGACGGTATTTTCGGAAAGTATAAAAGATTAATTCATCTAAAAAGAAATTATAATGAATAACAATATAATAAATGTAGGTCTGAAAGCCTTAGTTGCCATCATTGCAATTGTAGGTATCTTTCTTACCGTTTCTTTAGTAAAGAGCGGTAACCCTGCTGCTTACGACAATAAGGAAATAATCAGCTTAGGTACAGAGCAAGCTAAGCTTCAAGATATGCAAGATAAACTTACGCAAGCAGAATTGGAGCAATGGATTATGGATGAAGGTGTGAAAATAAAAGAACAAAGGGAAAAAGAAGTACAAGCAAAAGTTGATGTGTTGATAAACTTTACATTTTATCTTCTTTATTTCGTCATCTTTATTCTTGTAGCCGGAACGCTGTTTTCAATAGCT
This sequence comes from Flavobacteriales bacterium, assembly GCA_027047735.1. Taxonomy (GTDB): domain Bacteria; phylum Bacteroidota; class Bacteroidia; order Flavobacteriales_D; family Parvicellaceae; genus S010-51. The sequence goes on from JALTUD010000296.1 coordinate 1,495, forward strand.
ATTGATTTTAAACGTTATGTTGTAGGATTAATCGGTGCTGCTGTATTTTTAATATTAGCATATGTGGTATATGCAACTACAAGTGATGTAGTGCCGGCCGAATACGTAGCTATGGAAGCCAAAGAAATGGCAAACAACCCTAATTATGAACCGCTATATACTCCTGAAAATTGGAAAATGGTAAGTGCTGCCTTTTCAATGACTGTTATCTTGGGAGGAATTGCTATTCTTGCATGGATTGGCGGTTCAGTAA
>JALTUD010000297.1 GCA_027047735.1 Flavobacteriales bacterium
GAAGTAGTTGCATCTATTTTAAAAAAAGAAGGATATTCTACAACACGGAATTTTGAAGAGGCTGATGTTATCTTTATGAATACTTGTTCTATTCGGGATAAGGCGGAACAAACGGTGCGTAATCGACTTTATTTATTCAAAAAATTAAAGAAAAAAAATCCGAGTTTGATTATTGGTGTTTTGGGTTGTATGGCTGAACGTTTGAAAGAAGCTTTACTGGAAGAAGAAAAGTTGGTGGATTTGGTGGTTGGACCTGATGCCTACAGAAGTTTACCTCAATTAATAGAATCGGTGAATGGTGGTCAGCGTGCGGTGAATGTCTTGCTTTCGAGGGAGGAAACTTATGCGGATATAAGTCCTGTTCGACTAGCTGAGAGCGGGGTTACTGCTTTTATTTCGATAACTAGAGGGTGCGATAATATGTGTTCGTTCTGTGTTGTTCCTTTTACGAGAGGAAGAGAACGTAGCCGAAATCCGCTTTCTATTGTGGCTGAAGCTCGAGAATTGGTAGAAAACGGATATAAAGAAGTTACTTTGTTAGGGCAAAATGTGGATAGTTATCGTTGGAATATTTCTAAAAAAGGGGAAATCATTGATCCGAACATTCCAACGACCAGTTTTGCTCAACTATTGGAAATGGTAGCGAAAGTATCACCGGAATTAAGGGTAAGGTTTTCTACTTCTCACCCGAAAGATATGAGTGATGACGTATTACATACAATTGCAAAATATCCCAATATTTGTAATTATATTCATTTACCTATTCAATCGGGAAGCAATAAGATGCTGAAAGAGATGAATCGTAATCATACGGTGGAGTGGTATTTGGAGCGTATTGAAAAAATTCGGGAAATTATTCCTAATTGTGGTATTTCTACTGATATTATCACGGGATTTTGTAATGAAACGGAGGAAGATCATAGGCAAACAATAGATGTTTTAAATAAAGTTAAGTTTAACTTGGCTTATATGTATTATTACTCTGAACGTCCTAAAACACTAGCGGAACGAAAATTTGAGGACAATGTACCTTTGGATGTAAAAAAACGACGTTTGAGTGAAATCGTAACAATACAGCGTTCAAACGCTTATGATTTAAACCAACAACAAATTGGAAAAACACACGAAATATTAGTAGAGGGAAGTCCTAAAAAAGATAAAAACCAATTAAGTGGGCGTACGTCGGAAAATAATTATGTTGTTTTTCCAAAGGAAGAAGGGATAAAACCCGGAGATTATGTGAATGTAAAAATAAATAAAGCTACCTCAGCAACTCTAATTGGAGAAGTTGTCAAATAAATAATATGAACGCTAACCTACAACAAGTAAAGCAACGCTTTGGAATTATTGGTAATTCCGAGGGATTAAACAGGGCTTTGGAAGTGGCTCTTCAAGTAGCACCTACCGATATTTCGGTTTTGGTTACCGGAGAAAGTGGAGTCGGTAAAGAGATGATTCCTCAAGTAATACACCAATACAGCAACCGAAAGCATAATGAATATATTGCGGTAAACTGTGGAGCTATTCCTGAAGGAACAATTGATTCGGAACTATTTGGTCATGAAAAGGGTGCTTTTACGGGTGCTCAAGGGAGCAGAAAAGGGTATTTTGAAGTTGCTAACGGCGGTACTATTTTCTTGGATGAAGCAGGAGAATTGCCTTTGCAAACGCAGGTTCGATTATTAAGGGTTTTGGAGACCGGAGAATTTATGAAAGTAGGTTCATCCAAGG
>JALTUD010000298.1 GCA_027047735.1 Flavobacteriales bacterium
GCATAGCCCCAGCTATGGAAAATAATTTTGAAGAAGTATAAGGAAAATAAAAACGTTTTATTGTGCTCAGATGTCCCGTGTTAGGGATTCCAATCCCTAACGCAAAAAAAAATGAACAATAAAAATTCGATACACTAAAATTATGGAGGAAAATACAATCATAAATACAAATGTTTCCAAATGGAGAAAACTACTATTTATCCTCTCTCCTGTATTATTTCTATGGATAGTGCTGTTTGTTCAATTAGATGTCAACAACCCCGCTGTAAGTTACACGCTTGCCGTAGCAATATGGATGGCCGGGTGGTGGGTTTCAGAAGTAGTCCCGTTGGCTATTACCTCACTTTTGCCCGTCGTATTGTTCCCGCTGTTAGGCGTGATGAATGGCAAAGAAGTTTCTTCTACTTACTTTAACCACGTAATATTTTTATTTATCGGAGGTTTTTTAATGGCTTTAGCAATTCAAAAATGGGGGCTACACAGAAGAATAGCCTTAACCATTTTAAAAATAGTAGGGCTAAGTCCTGCAAAAATATTGTTTGGGTTTATGTTTGCGTCGGCATTCTTATCCATGTGGATTTCCAATACCGCAACCACAATGATGATGGTACCTATCCTGCTATCCGTAGTTTCAAAGTTTGAAGAAATAAACGGTAGAGAACAAAACTTAAAATTTGCGGTTGGTTTGTTATTGGCAACCGCTTACAGTGCCTCTATCGGTGGATTGGCGACGCTAATCGGTACGCCACCCAATTTATCATTTTCCAGAATTTACAACATTTATTTTCCATCTGCACCCGAAGTTTCATTTGTTGATTGGTTTATGTTCGCACTTCCCGTTACCGTTATTATGTTTTTAGTACTATTCCTGTATTTACGATTTATATATATTGGTAAAAACAAGCTGAATAACAAGATAAAAGGAGATGAATTAAAGAATGATTTTAACAAGTTGGGATTAATTTCTTTTGAAGAAAAAATAATAGGTGTATTGTTTATACTAATGGCTCTTCTTTGGTTTTTTCGTTCCAATATAGATTTAGGATTTATTCAAATCAAAGGTTGGGCGTCTTTCTTCTCTCATCCCGCTTATATCAATGACGGAACTGTTGCTGTTTTCATTGCTGTTTTGCTTTTTGTTCTCCCCTCGTCAAAAAAGAACGAAAAAATAATGACTTGGAAAGACGCTGAAGATATTCCTTGGGAAATCATTCTCCTGTTTGGTGGAGGTTTTGCCTTGGCAAGTGGATTTAAAGAATCAGGACTTTCGGCTTGGTTTGGAGAACAACTGGTGGGATTAAAAGGAGTACATCCGTTTGTGCTTATTGTAAGCATTAGTTTAATCGTAACTTTCCTTACTGAGCTCACCTCAAACACCGCAACCGTAGAAACTTTTCTACCTATCTTGGCAGGCTTGTCTGTTAGCTTGGACACCTCTCCTCTTTTATTTATGCTTCCTGCAACTTTAGCCGGTTCTATGGCTTTTATGTTGCCCGTTGCCACTCCTCCGAATGCCATTGTCTTTGGAACAAAAAAAATAAGAATCAGTGAAATGGTTAAAACAGGGTTGTTTCTGAATATTGCAGGTACTCTTGTTATCAGTCTTATTGTTTACTATTGGGGAACTATCGTGTTCCATATTGATATACCTTAAATGGTATCATTATCACTTGCGGATTGACTATATAGAGGTTGATTTATAGTCTATTTAAGTCATTTGTAAAACAACTTGATTATCTTTGCGAATCTCTATATTCGATTCATTATGATTTTCCGTTTGTTTCTTTTCTCAATTATAGTTCTTCAGTTAATTGGATGTAAGCAAGACCGATTGAAAATTGATGTTTCTTCAAGTAAAGTCAACCTCTCGTTAGAACGAATGGAAAAAGAGTTGTTAGGTTTTAAAGGGACGGACTACAATAAACTCAATAAAAAATTACTACAAAAATATGGTGTTCTGTACGAATTGTTTATCGCTCGAATGATACGCGAAGGCAGACCGACTGACCCTGATATAGCTGTTCGACTTGAACGCTTCGTAAATGATACCATCATCCAATCTATTTATACGGATATAAAAAAAGAGTTTGACGATTTTTCTTCTTTTCACAAAGACTTTAATGACGCCTTTTCTCATTATCACTATTATTTCCCTGATAGTTTATTGCCTAAAATTGTAACCTTTTATTCCAATTTTAACGCAAAAGCACTTCCTCTGGACTCTACCTTAGCCATTGGTTTGGATATGTATTTGGGAGCAGACAATGAACACGTAAAAATGATACCCAGAGATATTCTTCCTCAATACATAAAAGACGATATGGATAGACGTTATATGGTTGCAGATGGAATGAAATACTGGTTACTAAATCGTTTTTATGATGAAAAAACAGGTGATGATTTTGTTTCTCAAATTATTGCCTTAGGTAAAATAATGTACTTACTTGATACGATGCTCCCCAACACTCCCGACGAAATAAAAATCGATTATACAAAAGAAGAAATAGAATGGGTTAGACAACACGAGGAACAAATATGGAAAACCTTAATCGATGAAAAGATTTTATACACCAAAAACCCAACGATTATTAACCAATTTATCGTCGATGGACCATTTACAAAAGGACTGCCAAAAGAATCACCTTCAAAAGTCGGTATATGGGTAGGTTGGCAAATCGTTAGAGATTATGTAAAAGACAATGACCTTGATGTTTTATCTTTGTTAAAAGAAAAAAATAGTTTAAAAATTTTAAAATCATACAAACACGGAAGAAGATGAGTAATAAAAAAAGTGAAATTTCTCTAAAAGTGGAATTAGACGTTAATAACATTGCAGAAAAAATAACATGGAAAGCTGATGATGCTTCTGAAAAAGAAAAAGAAGCAAAGGCTTTCTTACTTTCAATCTGGGACAAGGAAGAAAAAGAAACTCTAAGAGTGGATTTATGGACAAAAGATATGTCAATCGAAGAAATGAATAAATTCTTTTTTCAAACCTATATGACCATGGCAGACACCTTTGAAAGAGCCACCAACGAAGATGGTATAGGAATGGCGATGCGTGAATTTGCAGAGTTTTTTGGAGAAAAAATGGGCGTTATTAAACCAACGGGTAAGTTTAATTAATAAAAACAACCTCTCTTAGGCAACGTTTAAACAACCGTTTAGTTTATGAAATATACCACCATTTAAACATTGAAAACCATAAACAAAATAGCTGTATTCTTTTCCGTAGCTTTTCAGCCTCTTTTTATGCCCTTTGCCGGCATGATTTGTATGTTGTTGCTCAATTCTGCTGTCAAAGAAAACATGCCGGAGGAAGTGCGAGCTTATGTAGCTGAATTAACACTCTTGTTTACGGTTATTTTTCCGGCGTTTGTTTTTTTATTATTTTACAAAATGGGGTGGGTGAGCGACTTGAATCTTACTGTTAGAAAAGAACGTATCGTTCCTACTTTTCTTTTAATTTTACTGTTTATTACGCTGTATTGGTTAATTAATGAAACTCCGGGAGTACTCCCCGAACTAAAAACAATCCTCTTAGGCTCTATCATAGGTACGGTAATAGCAAATATAATAACTGTTTTTTGGAAAATAAGCATACACGCTCTTGGAGCTTTTAGTGTAGCTGGTGCAATTGCCGGAATATCAGTTGCAACCCATGCAGATATCCCTACTTTTTTTTACATTACTTTAGTGATAGCTGTCTGCGTTGGAATTAGTCGTTTGATTTTAAAACGGCATACACCATTACAGGTAGTAATGGGAAGTTTGCTCGGGTTTTTAAGTACCTTTCTTCCCGGTTTTTTTTATTGAACAATTCGAATAATTTATTCAAAAAACAAACATTTTTATTGTTTGTTTACAAATAAATATTATCTTTGCCAACGCTTGACGCTCGGGATGTGGCCCAGTCCGGTCAAGGCGCCTGGTTTGGGACCAGGAGATCGCAGGTTCGAATCCTGCCATCCCGACACAAAAAACCTGAATAACTTATTATTCAGGTTTTTTTATGTTCACAACTTTTTAATAATCAAATTTAATTTCGTAATATTTTGGTTGCCCTCTATTTTCTATGTTACTAAATTCAATTACAGCAATATAAATAGTATTTTTATTAACCCAAAAAATAGGTTCTTTTATACTTTCATTAATATCTATTGTATTAAAATCAAATCTAATAATTGAACTTGTTCCATTTTTTGTTATTTCACAAATTTCTATTTGAAGATAATTATCACAATCAAATCTATCTAACCCAACCCAAAGCCCTCTTTTTGACATAACACCAAAAGAACCATTAAAACGATCTAATCTTTTAACTGGAAAATCTTCATCTTCTTTAATAAAAATAACGTTATTATACTGGTAATCACGAATAAAAAAAGTAAGAACACTTAACGTTTTATAGTACCCTTGAAAAGACACTAAACATCTTGCAGATTTGCAAAGTTCGCTTTCTGCGAAATTCCTTTCATGTTGACTATAAGTTTTATCAATTATTTGTAATGCTTTTTCAATTCTTGTTGAATCAATTAATTGTATGGGAATAGCATTATAATTATCAATAAAACCTTCCTCAAAAACGTCTTTAGAAATTTGGTTAAACAGGAATGACTTGCTTCTTTCTTGTCCTTTGATTAAGAAATAACTTAAAAATAATAAAAAAACTAATAAGGTTTTAAACATACACCTAGTATCTTATTCCCAATCTAATTTAAGGTAATATTATCTCAAACCAATTCAGCCAACACCGTCTGCGTCGCTTGCACTTTTTGGTCTAATTCAACATTAATCCTTGCACTTAACGGTACAAAAACATCAATCCTCGAACCAAATTTTATAAATCCGGCTTGTTTATCCTGTTGTGCTTCACCTCCTGCCTTTGTAAAACATACAATTCTTCTCGCCAACGCTCCGGCGATTTGTCTAAACACAATAGGAATGCCATTTGCCGTTTCCACAACAATTGTATTTCTTTCATTTTCAGTGCTTGACTTCGGATGCCAAGCCACCAAATAAGAGCCGTCATGATGCCTAGTATAAACCACCTTCCCGTTAACAGGAAACCATTGGCAATGCACATTTAAAGGCGACATAAAAATACTGATTTGCGTAGCAGGACCTTTGATATACTCTGTTTCTTCAACCTCCTCAATCACTACAATAGTCCCGTCAGACGGAGCTAAAATATTTTTATCATTCAGCTCAACGCTACGCTTGGGTATCCTGAAAAAGAATACCACAACCCCAAACAACAACAACGATGTTGCAACCAACAGCCCAAACACAATACCCTCTCCTAAAACTTTAAGGAAAATCAAATTCAAAATAGCCAAAAAGACAAATGAACTTCCAATAATTCTATAACCTTCTTTATGTATCGTCATTCCTTTTTTAATGATTAATCAATTGCAAATATACGAGTTGTAAATACGCCAAAACAAACGGAGCAGAAAAAAGAACTCCATCGAAACGATCCAAAACCCCACCGTGCCCCGGTAAAATGTTTCCCGAATCTTTCACCCCGCAACTTCTTTTTATTTGAGATTCCGTCAAATCACCAAGCGTACCAAACACAACAATAATCAAAGCCACAATAATCCAATGAAAAACATTCCCGTCAAACTGTCCGAAAATAATTCCGACAATCACAGCCAATAAAGCACCACCATAAAAACCTTCCCAAGTTTTATTCGGCGAAATTCGCTCAAACAATTTATGCTTACCGAAGAGCGAACCAAAAACATACGCCCCCGTATCATTAGCCCATTGAATCACAAAAAAACCAACCAACAAAAGACTGGTATAATGATTCGTATTAATTTCCATTTGGTTATAATACATCGGGTCGTAAGCAAAGAAATTCAATATAGAAAGCGGAATCACAACATACAAAATTCCCATCACCGAAAACGCAAAATTAGTTACAGGACTTTCGCTACGCCTAAACAATTCCAACGCTACCAACACCACCAAAAGCGGGTAAATAAACAATAAATAAGCAAAACTAAAATCACCAAAACTATACATGGCGATAATAAAATAAATCAAACTCCCCACCACCATCGCAACACTCTTCTTCGGCTTAAAT
>JALTUD010000299.1 GCA_027047735.1 Flavobacteriales bacterium
ATGGACACAAGATGTAACCAGAGCCAATAGAGTAGCTTCAAAATTAGATTCCGGTATTGTTTGGGTAAATTGTTGGCTGGTTCGCGACTTAAGAACACCGTTTGGAGGAGTAAAAAGTAGCGGAGTAGGTAGAGAAGGAGGTTTTAATGCACTGAATTTCTTTACTGAACCAACTAATGTTTGTATAAAACTGTAAGTATAAAAATTGAAACTAATCAGGTAGTTTTGTAATAGAATTTCACTTGCGGATTTAAGGGGTAAATAAGTTATAGATCTAAAAAGCATAAAAAAACATTAGAACTAAAAAAAAAGAGTAGCTTTGGCAAAAATTAGCTCAAAAAAATGAGCAATAGAAAAAATCAATTTTATAAACCCTTATTATTTACATTATGAGACAGTACATTATGAGTAGAAGCTTAATCACTTTAAGTTTATGTATTACACTTTTTTTTTATGGACAAGTTGCAAATGCACAAAGTACAGCTTTAGATTTTGAAAAAGATTTTGGTCAGTTTGTTGATATTGGAACTTCAATGAATGGTGTTTTATCAGGTACTAATCAAATTACGGTTGAAAGCTGGGTGAAATTAGAGAGTTCAGGAGCTTTTAGAACTATAGTAGGAAATTATAATAGTACAATGCAGTTTTTATTGCGTATTGATAATGGAAAAGCTACATTTTGGGTTCATAACGGTTCAAATTTATATTCTGTTCATAGTCAGTCAAATATCCCCGTTGGAACATGGACACATATAGCCGGAACTTGGAATGGAGTTAGACTTCGAGTTATGGTTAATGGTGTTGAAGAGGGGGCGTCAACGGTTCAAGGTGCCTTCCCCTCTGTGAGTAGTTCCTTACATATTGGAGGTGCAATTAGTTCAGAAGTAATGGATGGATTAATTGATGATGTACGTATTTGGAATACAGTGAAAGCACAACCAACTATCTTAGCTGATATGAATAAATGCTTAACTGGTAATGAATCAGGCTTATTAGCCTTTTATAATTTTGATACAGGGGCTGGTTCTACATTAATAGATAGAACAGGGAATGGTTATAATGGAAGCTTATCGGGGCCTGTTTGGGTTTCAGGTAAGGGGTGTTCATGTCCTGTATATGCCGATCAAATAGTAAATACTTCAAATTTTTCTGCTATTTGTTCTGTTGATACTTCTATTGAATTGGACGGTTCAGAAGTGGGAGTTTTCTATTCACTTACAGATAGTGCTACTCATTCATATATTTCTAATTCTTCTGTTGTCGGTACGGGAGGTGTAATTACCCTTCCTACAGGTTCAATTTCATCAACCACAACAATGAATATATTTGCTTCTAGAACTTCTGGTGATAATGCTGGCTTATATTTTGATGGTGTTGATGATTATGTTGTATTGGGAGATAAATCTTATCTTAATTTTGACAACACAAGTACTTTTACAATTGAGGGGTGGGTACAATGGAATACGACTACTTCGACATCTACTATTTTTGCTAAAATGGCTAACGCTATGCCTTATAGAGGGTATAATGTATTAATATCTCCAACAGGAGATGTTCAATTTCAGCTAATTAGTAATTGGTCAACTGATGCGTTTGAAGTTTTTACAACTAGTACTCCCTTTGCTGATAATCAATATCATCACTTAGCTGTTTCTTATGATGGTTCTTCTGACGCTTCAGGTGTAGTTATTTATGTTGACGGTATTGCACAGCCTTTAAATATTACTTTAAATAATTTATCAAACAGTACATCTAATACTGTTCCCGCAAGCATTGGAACTAGATTTGGTTCTTCAAATATGATAATGAATGGATCTCTAGACGAGATAAGAGTTTGGAATACATTAAGAACACAAACTGAAATTCAAAATAATCTTACTTCGTGTTTATCTGCTGGTGAAGCAGGTTTAGTTGCTTTGTATAAATTAAATGATGGAATAGGAAGTAATACAGCAGCAGATGCGTCGATTAATGGTAATACCGGTTTGCTAAATAATATGAATCCTTCAACCAGTTGGAATTCGGGAGCACCAAATCTATCTTTTTGTCCTTTATGTGAATCGCAATTATCATCTAATGTTACCATTACAATTAATCCAATTTCAGATCAATCTGTATCTATCACCGATACGACATTATGTCCTACAAATTCTGGCACAACTGTTACAACAGCTTCCTCTGAGTTAGGCGTATCATATTATTTAAGAGATAATACAAATGATTCTATTATTGATGGCCCATTACTTGGAACAGGAAATGGCTTAACCTTTAATACCGGGGTATTGAATTCTAATACAGCATTCAATGTTACTTCATCGACTAATACGGCTCTTCAAATGAATGGTGTGAATCAATACGTAAAAACTCCTAACCTTGTACAAAATAATACTTGGACTTATGAAACATGGGTTCGTCCAGATGATTCTTCTCCGGAATGGTCAGGTATTATTACTTCAAATTCTAGTATTGGTACTGGTATGTGGTTTCAATTAACTATGTCTAATACGGGGCAATTAAGGTGGGATTCATATTTACCAAGTCTCACTATTTTAAATATTGGTACGGTAATTAATGATAATGTTTGGCATCATATTGCCGTTACCTGTGATGGTGTTAATATTACTTTTTATATTGATGGTACCCAAGTATTACAGCAAGCTTTTACGGGAGGTAATATGGATAGACCATTGCATATTATGGCTGAAAGAACCCCAACAATTTGGACGGCAGGTCAAATTGATGAAACAATGGCCTGGGATTATGCGAGGAACGCCTCTGAGATTTTAACAGATATGACTGTTTGCTTGAATGGAAATGAATCAGGATTGTTATTATATTTTAATTATGAAGGTGGAAATGGAAATTCTGTCACAGATTTAGCAGGAGGTGACCATAATGGGACGTTAATGAATATGGGAGCTTCAAGTTGGGTTTCTAGTTCATGTCCATCATTGGGATGTTTATGTTCTCTTGAAATGAGTTCAATTGTTAATGTAACTGTACATGATATCGAATCGCCTTCTATAACACCTCCAGCTGATATAACAATATCAGTTAATGATTTAAATTGTTCTGCATCCGGAGTAGCATTAGGGACGGAGATTTCATCTGATAATTGTAGTACACCAACTGTAAACAATGATGCACCAACAATATTTCCATTAGGAGTAACAACAATAACGTGGACTGCTACAGATGCGGTAGGTAACGTAACTACTGCTACTCAATCAGTTACCGTTACTTCTGATTTAGCTGTAGCGAATGATAGTGTACACAATGTACTTTGTTATGGAGATTCAAATGGAGCAGTTTTCATTACTGCTTCAGGAGGTGCTTCAGTTTATGCTTTTTCTTGGGATAATGGGGATACTACTGAAGATGTTTCAGGACTTTCTGTTGGAGCTTATACTGTTGTTGTGACAGATTCTAATGGATGTATCGAATCTACCACGGCTACTATTACGGAACCGGCGGCGATAGTTTTATCATCAATAGATACGGATGAGATGCAAGGAAATGACGGGGCAATTGACTTAACTGTCAATGGTGGTGTTTCTCCTTTCTCCTTTATATGGAACAATAATGAAACTACGGAAGATATTTCAGGGTTATCTGCTGGTTCTTATTCTGTAGTTGTTACAGATGCAAATGGGTGTATGGATTCAATTAGTACAACTATTGGTTCTCAGGTTTCAATTATTGAAAATAAAGGGTTAGTACTTAATATTTATCCAAATCCTGTTAATGATATTGTTACTATTGATTTTTCAGAAATAATAAATGGTGAAATTAACGTTCGAAATACTATTGGTCAAATTGTTATTTCAAAACAAGTCAATTCAACTAATAAAGAAGTTATTAATTTTAACGGTCAAAAGCGTGGGGTTTATTTTCTCGAAATTCATAGTGATAGTTATTCAAAAACTCTGAGAATAGTACTTCAATAATTGCTACTATATTTTATTTCAAAGGCTACCTAAGCAATATATTTAGGTAGCCTTTTTTTATTATAATGTCTCTACTTTGTAAGTAGATTAGTTATAAAAAATATAAAATGTGAGTTGGTATTATAGCTAAAATAAGGCTAATTATAATAGTTGTTGTTTATTGTTTATTATCCTTTATCCCTTATTAATGTTTGGGTTGTAGTATTTACTCTTATTTAGAAAAGCAAATATGTAAGGTAGATGTTACTGTTAGAGCAAATGAACAGTAACAGAATTATTTTGGTTACTATTCAATAGGTATATTCCTATTTTTTAGATTCCCGTAAACGTCAGGATAAAAACGAATGCTATTTAAAGAGTCTGCCTCTACCGTGAAATATCGAATGTGAATTGGTGTTTTTCTTTTGAAAGTAATTACCTTACGTGTTTTATTTTTTATATAATAGTTGACACTATCAATTGTGTATGTGTTGGCTGAGTCGTGTTGCAGAAGGTAGTCGGCAAGTTCCAAGGGGTGGTCAACTCGCATACACCCATGACTATAAGCTCTTCGTCCTTTTTTAAAAAATCTTTTGGAAGGAGTGTCGTGAAAATACACGGAAAATTCGTTGGGGAAAATAAATTTTATTTTCCCTAAAGCATTTCCTCGACCTCCTTTTTGGCGGATTCTGTAAGAAGAAAGATGACTGAATTTGCTTGAGGAAAGATGAATAACTTTCTTTCCGCTTAATACTTCATAGCCGTTTCTGTAAAGATAAGTGGAGTCTTTCAATACTTTGGGAGTTAATTCTTCTACGACAATGCTTTTGGGAACGTACCAATAAGGGTAAATAATCATATAATTTAGCCGGCTGTCGAGTTCGGGGGTTCTTTTAGCCGGTGTTCCGACAACTATCTTATGCTCTGCATCTAACTGTTTATTTTTATAGATTTTTAGTTTGTAGGTGGCAATGTTTACAAAAATGTGGTCAGATTCAAAATTTTTGGTGTTTCTCCATTTTTCTAAAGCTTTTTGAGCTTGAGAATAGAAATAATTGGTGCTTTTTGATAGTTCTTTAGCTGTTGCTTTACCAATAACGGCATCGGTTTCCAATCCGTGTTGGTATTGAAAGGATTTTAAAGCAGAAATGACTGTTGTTGAATCGTTATTTTCGGGGGAAGATAAAAATCCGTGGAGGAATAGAGCTTTTTGTACCAGAGTATAGCTTTTTAGTGAGTCTTTCTTGAAATTAGGTATGTTTATTACCGAATCGCTTAGTTGAACTTTTTCTAAATATTGTTCAAGACCTTTTTGTAATCTTAGGTATTCCGCGTTTTTAGGTTGCAGGGATAACAACTCTTTGAGGATTGAGCCGTTTTGCTTCCCGTATTCAAGAATAGCCAACCAATTGGTGTCTTTGGTGGCGGAATCTTTTCGACTTATTGCTTTGCCGAAGGTTTGGTAATTATGAGTTAAATAAAGTTCCTTGATAAGGATATTGGTTGTGTCAACAGGAATAAACTTGTCGGGGGAAATACCGTAGCTAAGTGATTGAGATATTTTTTGTTGAACACCGGCGACTTCAGGAATGGGAGAGGAGTCGGGGGTAAACCAAATTAAGTTTTTTCTATTCGAATAAAAATCGATGATTAGAGAATCACCCGGAAAAACTTGTTTAGCTTTTAGGGCTATTTCTTGTAGCAATTCTTTAGCATATTCTTTTGGAACAAGCGGAACATTATCTTCGTGAACCGAAAAAGATTGTTTTTCCGAGGGGGTAGAACAGCTTTGCTCTGCCAAAAGCAAAATCAAAAAAAGTAGTAAGGGGTAGTTTTGTTTGTTCATTACTCTCTTTTTCCAAAAATGGAGCTTCCTACTCGAACAATGGTAGCACCTTCTTCAATAGCAATGAGGTAATCGTTGCTCATACCCATTGAAATATGTGTAAAGTCCTTGTTTTCAGTAAAGAAGTTCTCTTTTAATTTGTCGAAAATGGTTTTTAGTTCTTTAAATTCTCTTCGTACTTGATTTGTATTTTCAGTAAAGGTTGCCATACCCATAACACCAACGATATTTACGTTGTGTAATTCTTTGTAATCAGCTGATTGTAACAGTTGTTTAACTTCCTGATAGTTAAATCCGAATTTTGTTTGTTCTTCGGCA
>JALTUD010000300.1 GCA_027047735.1 Flavobacteriales bacterium
AATTAATTGTATGTAATTAGTAATTAGGTACTTAATGATTAATCATCTTATTTTAAACTAATCTTATAAAAACTAGTTGACATTAAAAAAATGTTAAATATAAAAAAATCACTTGCTATTACAAAAATCAATCGTATATTTGCGATAAGAAATGAAAAGAAGTTTAGAACATATTGACTATAAGGAAGGAACTGAAGCATTAGCAAAATATGCCAAAGCATTAGCTCACCCTACTAGAATAGCCATTTTAAGACACTTGGAAAATCAATCATGCTGTTTTACAGGTGATTTGGTAGATGTTTTTCCTTTAGCACAATCCACTATTTCTCAACATCTAAAAGAATTAAAAAACGCAGGATTAATTCAAGGTGAGTTAAAACCACCTAAAATTAAATATTGTATTAACCAAAAAAATTGGATGGAGGCAAAAATGTTATTTGACGAGTTATTTAGTTTAGATACGAATGTAGTAACAAAAGAAAAAAAGTGTTAGCTTTTTTTTTATAAAGCAACATCGTTTATTTACGATAAACAAAAATATATGACAACAGGACTGTTTATAACCCAACTAAAAGACAACCCAAGCAAAGCTTTGCTCTTTGAATACAAAGAAGAGCAATATGCGGGAACTAATTACCATTTAACGGAAATCAAAAAAGTACATTTTGATACCGTTGATTGTGGCGGAAACCCTAACGAATGGAATGAAACGCACATTCAAATATGGGAAAACCCTAATGAAAGAGACAAAACAGAATACATGACAACCGATAAAATACTATCAATTTTTCAAAAAGTGGATAGCATAAAATTATTGGATTACGATACAGAATTAAAAGTAGAGTATGGAAATGAAAACTTTCATACCGCAGTAATGAAAATTAAAAACATTGTAGAAAAAGGCAATCAACTAATTGTGAGGCTTTTTGAAGAAAAAACACTTTGCAAAGCCCCGTCAGAATTACCGGAAGGACAAAATAAAACATCCGCTTGTTGCAGTTCAACAAAAGGGTGTTGTTAATCAATATAAAAAACAAATAAAATGAGCAAAACAATCAAAATTTTAGGAACAGGCTGTCCGAAATGTAAAACAACGACTGCCTTAATCGAAGAAGTTGTAAAAGAAAACAACATTGATGCAGAAATCATAAAAGTCGAAGACATTATGGAAATTATGCAATACAATGTACTTTCAACACCGGCTGTAGTCGTCGATGAAGAAATAAAAGTAAAAGGAAGAGTACCGTCAAAAACAGAAATCTTAGAATATTTAAAATAAAACACCATGAAAGAAGCAAAACAAATTTGTCCGACAACTACCAAAGGAAAAGTTGCCGAAGGAGCATTAATCGTAGATGTACGAAGAAAATCAGAAGTTGAAGATGTAACCTTCGATGTACCGAATTACATCAATATTCCCCTACAAGAATTAGAGGAGCGTATGAATGAAATACCGAAAGACAAAGAAGTCGTTTTTGTTTGTCGTAGCGGAGAACGAAGCCTTAGAGCCACCTATTATATGATGAATCACGGGTACGAAAACGTCTATAATATGCGTGACGGAATCATCAAATGGGCAAGCAAAGGATTCCCAACCAAAGGAAATGTAGAAGGCTTACTCAATAACTCATGCGACTGTTCTCAACCGGATTGTTGTTAGTATAACGTTAAGAATAATTAGGGCGTTCCCATTACAGCATAAAAAATTGATGTAGTTCTCACTACATCAATTTTTAACGCCGTAATGGTCGGGCTATCACTACTCACTCTTTTTGCCCTCAAAAGGAGGAGGGCAAAAAGGAGTTCAAACACGCCGTTCTATCCCTAACGCAATTGAGGTAAGTGCAAAGAAAATGGAATTTAGTATGCTTAGACGATGAATATTTTCTTTGCATAGCCCAAGCTATGGAAATAAAATATGAAGAAGTATAAGGATACTAAAAACATTTTATTGCACTTAGATTAACTGTGTTAGGGATACAATCCCTAACGCGAGTGAAATTAGCGGATATAAAGTGAATTTTTGGTTTCTTAGACGATGAATAAAATTTTACCTAAACACAACCGTACAAAACAAAATGAAAATACTAATATTATGCACCGGTAATTCCTGTAGAAGTCAAATGGCAGAAGGATTTTTGAAAGAATTTGACGACACGTTAGAAGTCCATTCAGCAGGAACACAACCGGCAGAACAGGTTCACCCCAAAGCCCTCGAAGTAATGAAGGAAGTAGGAATAAACCTGCAAGATAACTATCCGAAATCCGTAAACGACTTTATCAACGATGAATTTGATTACGTCATAACCGTTTGCGGAGGAGCAAAAGAAAGTTGCCCCACCTTTACGGGAGAAGTGAAAAACCGCTTACATATAGGATTTGACGACCCTGCCGAAGCAACAGGAACAGAAGAAGAAATAACAAACGAATTTAGAAGAGTTCGCAAAGAAATTCTAAACGATTTTTTTGCCTTTTATACCACACAAATAAAGAAACAAACAAATGAAAAATAAATATCTATTATTAACCGTATTTTCTCTATTATTTTCATTGAGTTTTTGGGCTCAAGAAAAAGCAGAACCAAAGGTAACTTTCATTGAATTAGGATCAGTGAAATGTAAACCCTGCCAACGAATGCAAAAAGTCATTAAGAAAGTAGAAGAAAAATACCCGACACAAGTAAAAACCATCTTTTACGATGTTTGGACACCGGAAGGCAAAAAAGCCTCAGAAAATTTTGAATTTGATTTAATTCCTACTCAAATATTTTTAGACGAAAACGGAAAAGAGTACTATCGACACGAAGGGTATTTTGAATTTGAAGAATTGGAAAAAGTACTTCTACAAAAAATAAAATAAACGATGTTTGATTGGATACAAAATATTGCAGACACAATTGTTTACGATTGGTTACACTTAGAAAAAGGAGCTCATTTAGCCGAAGCTTTGGATTTCTTTATCTATGACACCACAAAGATATTAATACTGCTTTTCATTGTGATATTTGCGATGGGAATTGTAAACAGTTACTTTCCCATAGATAAAGTTAGAAACTATCTATCAAGAAATAAACTGTACGGGTTTGAATACCTGATGGCAAGTTTATTTGGGGTTGTAACTCCCTTTTGTTCATGCTCTTCCGTCCCTTTATTTATAGGTTTTGTTAAAGGTGGTATTCCGCTTGGTGTTACCTTTGCTTTCTTGGTTACCTCTCCTTTGGTAAATGAGGTTGCCATCGGTTTATTCATTGGTCTCTTTGGTATGAAAATGACAGCTATATACGTTGCCAGCGGAGTATTACTAGGGACAATATCAGGAATAATATTGCAAAAATTAAAATTGGAACGTTACTTAACCCCTTGGGTAAAACAAGTATTGGAAAGTGCACAGAGAGAACAAGATACCTTTGTAGCTGAAAAACAAACTTTCAAACAACGTTTGCCGATTATTTGGGATGAAGTAGTCAAAATTTTAAAAGGTGTAATACCTTACGTTATTGTAGGTATTGCCATAGGAGGCTTGATGCACGGATATATTCCGGAAGGATTTTTTGAAAAATATATGAGCAAAGACAATCCTTTTGCCGTACCGATAGCAACTATTTTAGCCGTCCCAATGTATTCCAATGCTTCAGGAATTTTACCTGTTGTTCAAGTACTTGTAGCTAAAGGAGTTCCCATAGGAACAGCTATAGCCTTTATGATGGGGGTAGTTGGCTTATCATTACCGGAGGCAATGTTATTAAAGAAAGTAATGACCTTTAAATTAATAGGAATATTCTTCGGAGTAGTAACACTTTGTATCATCATTTCGGGATATGTGTTTAATATGATATTGTAAATTTAAGTTTAGCAGATTGCCATAGAGGTAAAACAATCAATAATATAAAAATTAAAATATGGAAAGTAAACGTGAAGTAAATGTAACAGTACATGCTACAAGTGAATCTGAAACACGAATGAAATTGAAATCAGGAAAGTTTGAAATGATAATAGATGAGCCTCAACCTTTGGGAGGAACAGATTTAGGGCCTAGTCCTATACAAGTCTTATTGATGGCTTTGGCTGGTTGTTTAAATGTTACAGGTCATGAGGTAGCGAAGCAAAAAGGCTTGAAATTAAATGGTATGAAAATTAGAATTAAGGGAAAGATGAATCCTTGTACTTTTATTGGTTGTTCTTATGAAGAACGAGCTGGTTTTCAAAAAGTGATTGTTAATGTTACGCCTAATTTCGAGGGAGCTACACAGGAACAAATTGATGATTGGTTAAAAGAAACAGAAGAAAGATGTCCTGTTACTGACAACATTGAAAATGCAACTCAAATAAAAATAGAACATTCTTAGATATAATGTTAAGGTTTATTTTCATTCTATTCTTCATCTTCGAAGTATCATTAGAAGGTTATATGGCTCAAAGTGTTACTTATTACGGTGCTTTTCCAACAATTGATTGTACAGTAAAGTTAAAAAACAAATGGAGTGGTTATTCCTATCTGTTTTCTGCGATAAAACCCTACGAAAGTATAGAACATAACACTTATGATGCTGCTCGATTTTTATCGACTTATGCTGAATTTGGAATGAATTATGACCTCTCATCAGTATTAAGTGGTACGTTTTCGTATGTTAATCAAAGATCAGAACCTTTTGGAGCAAATTATACGAATGAGAATAGAGTTTTTCAGCAGTTAACCCTTAAATTACCTTATGGTCGTTTTCAATGGAAGCAACGTTTAAGATTTGATGAACGGTTTATAAAAAATGTTCATTCTTCATCAACTGTTTTTAAGCATCGATTGCGTTATTTAATAGGTGGAAAATATACGCTAAATGATAATATTTATCTAACCGGTTATATAGAGTCGTTTTTTGATACAAAAAATAAGTTTAAATACAGTGAAAATTGGTCGGCATTGCAAATTGGGTATAAAATAAATAGGAACAATGCTATAGAAATCGGATATTTGTTTACCGGTTGGATAAGAAATCGTAATGATGATTGGTTGAATCAGCATTTTCTTCAGTTTACTTGGGTAAGTCAATTTAAAATTTTTAAAAAATAAAATTAATTATGGAAAAGAAAAAAATAATAGTTATTGGTGGTGGTTTTTCGGGGCTTAGGGCTTTTTACAGACTATCAAAGTACAAAAAGAATTTTGATATAACTCTTATTGATAAAAGGGAAACTTCTTTAGAAAAACCTGCTTTACCGGAGGTTGCTTTTTCAGGTAAAAGCGTTGATGCTACATTGATTGATTTAAAAGAAATCATTGAACATCATCATAAAGGAACTTTTATCAATGATGAAGTGATAAAAATTAACCCGAAATTAAATCATATTCATCTGAAAGGTGGAGCAAAAATAGATTATGATTATTTACTGATTACTACCGGAGCATATAAAGCTTTTGATGAAATAAAGGGCTTTAATGAGTATGGTTTTTCTATGTGTGATGATAAACACGCAGTAAAACTTTGGGATAAATTAAAAAATTATAAAGGTGGAAATGTTGTTATCGGTACTGCAAAATCTACTTTTGGTACAAGAGTTGACGCACCAAAATTAGTTGCTCCTTGCGAAGGTCCGATTGGAGAAGCGATGTTTATGGTGGACTACTATTTAAGACAAAGAGGTTTAAGAGAAGAAAGTACGATAAAAGTTTTTACACCGGGTGAAATTTTCTTTGAAGATATAGGGGACAGTGTAAGAAATAAAGTAGGTGCAGTAATGCATAAAAGAGGAATCACTCTTGACAATAACAAGGTAGTGAAGGAAATAACCGAAAAAGAGGTTATTTTTGAAGATGGTACTTCTTTTCCGAGTAATTTGGCAATTATAATACCTCCTTATAAGGCTTTTTCTATTTTTAAAGATTCAGGTTTAGGAGATGAGGCAGGATTTATACCTACCAATAAACAAATGAGGCACTTAGATTATAGCAATGTGTTTGCAGCGGGCGATATCAACGCCTTGGCTCAACCTAAATTGGGGCATATAGCTATTCATCAAGCGGATATTGCTGTATCTGCTATTGTAAAAGAAGTAACAGGCAAGGGAGAGGTTATTCCTTTTGAACCCAGTATATTTT
>JALTUD010000301.1 GCA_027047735.1 Flavobacteriales bacterium
AAACCGGGACCGGGCGACAATACAATACATTCGTATTCATCTAATTCGCTTAATTCAAATTTATCGTTTCTTACGACATGAGGAAATTCTCCGGTTACCATTGCTATGTAACGGGCTAAATTAAAGGTGAACGAATCGTAGTTATCTATTATTATGGTTTTCAAAGCTTTACTCAATACGGGTTAAACTGCTACTTCGTTTTCACGAAGAGCATCATTTAACGAAGTTTTAAGATCGGTACTGGCTTTCCTCTCCCCTATGATTAACGCACAAGGCACTTGATATTCGCCCGCCTTGAATTTTTTAGTATATGTTCCGGGTATAACAACTTTTCTTGAAGGAACATATCCTCTATATTCTTTAGGTTCATCTCCTGTAACATCAATTATTTTTGTCGATTTGGTCAGCACTACATTTGCACCGAGTACTGCTTCTTTACCTACGTGAACTCCTTCAACGATGATACATCTACTTCCGATAAATGCTCCATCTTCTATAATTACAGGCGATGCTTGTAGCGGTTCTAACACACCTCCGATTCCAACACCACCGCTTAAATGTACGTTTTTACCGATTTGAGCACAAGACCCAACGGTTGCCCACGTATCTACCATTGTCCCGCTATCGACATACGCTCCAATATTTACATACGAAGGCATCATAATCACTCCCGGTGCAACGAACGCTCCATATCGTGCTATCGCATGAGGAACAACTCTTACCCCCAACTCTTCATAACCTGTTTTCAAAGCCATTTTATCGTGAAACTCAAAAGGGCCAACCTCAATAGTCTCCATTTTACGAATAGGAAAATATAAGACAACGGCTTTTTTTACCCATTCGTTTACTTGCCACTCCTTTCCTTTCGGTTCTGCTGTGCGCAATTCTCCTTTATCTATTTTTTCAATTACTTGATTTATAGCTTCTATGGTATCGGAATTTTGTAATAAACTTCGGTCTTCCCAAGCTTCTTCTATTTTGTTTTTTAGTTCTTGCATTGTTTGTTTTAATTTATTTATCTAGCGTTTCCTTAACCCCACTCACATTAATCGAGTTATGCGACCTAACATAAACAGGTTTACGATTTCTAAATACAATTAATTGTGGAGACTGATGTTCAACGTCTAAATCTTGTGCTATCGCATTGGATACATCTCGATGCTTGATTAAATCTAAATAATAAAGCGGTAATTTGTTTTCTTCAATGTCCCAATCCCGTTCTATGCGTTGCTTTGCCATTGAACTAATTGAACATCTTGTACTGTGTTTGAATACTGCAACCGGACACTCTTCTGATTGCTCCATTATTTTTTTCCAATCCGATAAAGATTGAATTTCTTTCCAATTGAATTTTTCTTTTTTTGAAAACCAAGCCATTTGTTTTATTTATTTTTCGTCATTTTAGAGTAAACTAAATTCCGTTTTCTTTGCACTCACCTCAACTGCGTTAGGGATTGTATCCCTAACGCGGGACATCTGAGCACAATAAAACGGTTTTATTTTCCTTATACTTCTTCAAAATTATTTTCCATAGCTGGGGCTATGCAAAAGAATTTTTCATCGTCTAAGAAAACTAAATTCCGTTTTCTTTGCACTCACCTGCCCCACGTTAGGGATAGAACGGCGTGTTTGAACTCCTTTTTGCCCTCCTCCTTTTGAGGGCAAAAAGAGTGAGTAGTGATAGCCCGACCTTTACGGCGTTAAAAAGTTATGTAGT
>JALTUD010000302.1 GCA_027047735.1 Flavobacteriales bacterium
TAAAGAAAAAAAGTGAAGAGTTTAAGGATATTGTCAAAATAGGAAGAACCCACTTGATGGATGCAACTCCCTTAACGTTAGGACAAGAATTTTCGGGCTATGTTTCGCAGTTAGACCACGGATTACGTGCCTTAAAAAACACCTTGCCCCATTTAGCTGAATTGGCATTGGGAGGAACAGCCGTAGGAACAGGATTAAACACGCCCAAAGGATACGATGTTTTGGTAGCTGAAAAAATAGCAGAGTTTACCGGACTTCCTTTTGTAACCGCAGAAAATAAATTTGAAGCCTTAGCTGCCCACGATGCTATTGTTGAGTCGCATGGAGCCTTAAAACAATTGGCGGTTTCTTTAAATAAAATTGCTAACGATATCCGTTTGTTGGCTTCAGGTCCTCGTTCGGGAATAGGCGAAATTATTCTTCCTGCCAACGAACCGGGCTCTTCAATTATGCCGGGAAAAGTCAACCCTACACAAGCAGAAGCTATCACCATGGTTTGTGCACAAGTTATGGGAAATGATGTAGCGATTTCCGTTGGTGGAACACAAGGACATTTCGAGTTGAACGTTTTTAAACCGATGATGGCTTATAACATTTTGCAAAGTGCTGAATTATTGGGAGATGCAGCGGTAAGTTTTGACGTAAATTGTGTACGAGGCATACAACCCAACACCAAAAGGATAGAAGAGTTGCTAAACAATTCACTGATGTTGGTAACCGCTCTAAATCCTAAAATCGGATATTATAAAGCGGCAGAAATAGCAAACACGGCACACCAAAACGGAACAACACTTCGCGAAGAGGCTGTAAGATTAGGATATGTACCCGAAGAAAAATATGACGAATGGGTAAATCCTTCTAAAATGGTAGGAAGTCTG
Organism: Flavobacteriales bacterium; assembly: GCA_027047735.1. GTDB lineage: Bacteria > Bacteroidota > Bacteroidia > Flavobacteriales_D > Parvicellaceae > S010-51. The sequence continues at coordinate 879 of JALTUD010000302.1, forward strand.
GAAAATTAATATTTGGGCGTTCCCTACAAACAAAAAAAACGGCGTTCTCAATGAAATGAGAATGCCGTTTTTTTTGTTTGTAGGTCGGGCTATCCGCTATATCTTTTGGTTTGCATAAAGCAAACAAACCAAAAGGATGCCGCTTCTATCCCTAACGCGAGTGAAATGAGTGCACAGAAAGTGAATTTTAGTTTCTTTAGATGATGAAAAAATTCTTTGCATAGCCGAGCTATGGAAATAATTTTTGAAGAAATATAAAAGAAAATAAAACCATTTTATTGTGCTTAGTGTCCCCGTGTTAGGGATACAATCCCTAACGCGAGTGAAATTGGCGGATAGAAAGTGAATTTTTAATTTCTTTAAACAATGAATACAGTTTTATCCACCACTTTTCGTAACTTTACGGAACTACAACACTAATACCGTTTCAATATTTAAATGGGCTAAACACACACACGATGAAAAAAGAAAACTTAAAACCCGAAAGTTTAATGATGTCTTACGGTTATAAACCGGAGTTATCACAAGGAGCGATTAAAACACCTATCTTTCAAACCTCAACATTTGTATTTGAAACCGCAGAAGAAGGAAAAGCCTTTTTTGAATTGGCATACGGACTTCGAGAGCAAGGAGCAGAAGAAGAACCAGGGTTAATTTACAGCCGATTAAACAACCCCGATTTGGAAATATTGGAAGACCGTTTAACCCTTTGGGACAAAGCTGAAGACGGAGCTGTTTTTGAAAGCGGAATGGCTGCCATATCTACGGTATTAATGGAGTTCTTAAAACCCGGAGATTTACTTTTGTACAGTTCACCTGTTTATGGAGGTACAAGTTATTTCATTAAAAACATTCTAACACAGTACGGAATAGAAGTCGTAGGATTTCAAGCCGGTCAAAGAAAAGAAGAAATTGTTGAAATTCTAAAAAGCACAGGAAAAGCAGACCGATTAAAACATATACATATTGAAACACCTGCAAATCCGACAAACGCTCTTGTAGATATTGCAATGTGCAAAGAAATAGCAGAACAGTATTCTACCAATGACAAACAAGTAACCTTAGCTGTTGACAATACCTATATGGGACCTTTATGGTCGCATCCGCTGGAACATGGTGCAGATTTGGTTATTTACTCCGCGACCAAATACATTGGCGGACACAGCGACGTAATTGCCGGTGCTTGCTTAGGAAGCAAAGAACTCATAAAAAGAGTAAAGGGAATGCGTACTTTCTTAGGAAATATGGCAGGACCTTGGACAGGTTGGCTATTGATGCGAAGCCTCGAAACACTAAAAGCAAGAATGGAACTGCAAGCAAGAAATGCAGAGCAAATTGCTAATTATTTAAAAAAGCACCCAAAAGTTGAGCACGTCTATTATTTAGGATTTATAGAAGAAAAAGACACGGAAAATTACCGTATTTATAAAAAACAATACAGCAGTGCGGGAGCAATGATTTCTTTCGATATTAAGGGAGGAGAACGGGAGGCGTTTTTATTTTTGAATAACTTGAAATTAATCAAGTTAGCGGTAAGTCTAGGAAGCACCGAAAGTTTAGCGGAACACCCCGCAACCATGACGCACATAGATGTTCCGGAAGAAGACAAAAAGAAAAACTTTATTACGGAAAAATTGGTACGTCTTTCTATCGGTGTAGAAAACCACGAAGATTTAATTTGGGATATTGGTCAAGCCTTAGATAAAGTATAATCGTTTCTTGATTCAAATCATACATAGATGTTTTTTTGATATTTCTTTATTTTATCTGCGTTAGGGATAGAAACGGCATCCTTTTGCCCTCCCTCCTTTTGGAGGGCAAAAGATATAGTGGATAGCCCGACCCTCATTTACAAAAGAAACGTTGAGCGAAAGCGATATGTGTCTTTTGCAAATGAGGGGAACGCCCAATTTATTAGAAACAAAAAAAGTCCCGAGATAACTCCCGAGACTTAATATAAGTGTAACAACTTTATCAATTTAATGATTAGAAGCAGTACTCATTATTATTAATGATTGTTTGTGCTATTCGTTGACGAGCTTCTTTTGCGTTGAATGGTTCGTGTTTTGTGAAACGTTTTAATCCCATCATCATCATTTTTAACTCATCTCCTTCTGCGAACGAGAATAAAGCATCTTTTCCTGCTTTGTTGATTCTATCAGCTGCATCGTAGATGTAAACACGCATCATATCCAACTCATTTTGAGCTGCTTCTTCGCCTTTTACCGCTACAACTTTTTCTGCTCTAAGCAATGCTGATTCAGCTACATAAATGCAGTTAATCATGTCGGCAACATTCATTACAACTTCTTGCTCTTTTGCCATTTTTTCTCCTATTTTTTGAGCGGCACTTCCTGCTACCATCAATAGGGCTTTTTTGAAATTTTTGATGTATTTTTTTTCTGCGGCAAATAAAGCGGTATCGGCTGCACCAAAATCAGGAATACCCATTAATTCTTTTCCTATTGCCATGGCAGGTCCCATCAAATCAATTTGACCTTTCATTGCTTTTTTAAGAATCATGGTAACTGTAAGCAAACGGTTGATTTCGTTTGTTCCTTCAAAAATTCTATTGATTCTAGAATCTCTGTAAGCACGTTCAACGTTGGTTTCAGCAGAATAGCCCATACCTCCGTAAATTTGTACTCCTTCATCAACAACATAATCTAATGTTTCTGAACCTACTACTTTTAGAATAGCACATTCAGGAGCAAACTCCTCTATTCCTTTTAGTGTTGCTTTTGATTTTTCCATTCCTCCTTCTATCCTGGATTTAATGGCGTCATCGATATTTTGAGCAGCTCTATAAGTAGCTGTTTCAGCTGTCCAAACTAATATTGCTTGTTGAGCAATTTTATGTCGAATAGCTCCGTATTTTGAAATAGGTCGTCCGAATTGCTCTCTTTCGTTTGCGTATTTAACTGACTCTGAAATCACTTCTTTAGCTCCACCAACACAAGCTCCGGCTAATTTTATCCTTCCGATATTAAGGATGTTTACCGCAATTTTAAATCCTTGTCCTCTTTCGTACAATAAATTCTCTACGGGTACTTTGACATTGTTAAAGAAAACTTGACGAGTAGAAGAACCTTTGATTCCCATTTTCTTTTCTTCCGGGTTTAAAGTAATTCCTTCGCTATCTGCTTCAACTAAAAAGGCACTTAAATTCTCATCATCGTCTATTTTAGCAAATACGGTAAACAGATTAGCAAAACCAGCGTTTGTAATCCACATTTTTTGTCCGTTCAACACATAGTGTTTTCTATCTTCAGATAGAACAGCTTTTGTTTTTCCTGAATTAGCATCTGAACCTGCACTCGGCTCGGTTAAACAATAAGCAGCTTTCCATTCTCCAGAAGCCAAACGACCGATATAACGAGCTTTTTGTTCGTCATTTCCGTAATACAAAAGCGGTAAAGTTCCAATTCCTGTATGAGCACTATAAGCCACAGAAAAAGAATGTCCGCTTCCCAAAGCTTCAGTTGCCAACATAGAGGTTTTGAAATCTAATCCCATTCCTCCCAATTCTTCAGGAATTGAAAGAGATAACAAACCTAATTCACCTGCTTTTTCCAATAAAGAAGGAACAAAATCAGGATCTTTTTGACTGTCGATTAAATCTAAATTAGGTGCAACTTCAGCTTTGATAAAATCTTTACACATTTGAGCTATCATTTGTTGCTCTTCCGACCATTCCTCAGGTGTAAAAATGTCTTTTGCTTCTACATCTTTAACAAGAAATTCACCTCCTTTGATAGCTTCTACTTTGTTAATTGTTTCACTCATTTTTATTCTATTTTATTTCTGAAGCGGTTAACTCCTTAACCGCTTCAGAAATGGTTAATAATCTAATCTATTTTAAAAATTCATATATTCCGCAAGCTCCTTGTCCTGTACCTATACACATAGTAACTGCTCCGTATTTTTGTTCTCTACGTCGCATTTCGTTAAATAGCTGTACCGACAATTTTGCTCCGGTACATCCTAGAGGATGTCCCATTGCTATTGCTCCTCCATTTACATTTACAATGTCAGGGTTCAAATTCAACTCTTTAAGCACGGCAACAGATTGAGAAGCAAAAGCTTCGTTAAGTTCAATTTGTTCTAAGTCACTTTGTTTCATTCCTGCTTTTTTAAGGGCTGCCGGAATTGCTAGTGCAGGTCCCATTCCCATAATACGAGGTTCAAGTCCTACTACACTGTAAGAAACCAAACGAGCAATAGGTTCAAGACCTAACTCTTTTACCATATCTTCGCTCATTACCATTACAAAAGCAGCACCATCTGATGTTTGAGAGGAGTTACCTGCCGTAACCGAACCTCCTGCGGCAAACACCGGTCTTAATCTTGCCAAAGCTTCTAAAGAAGTTCCTTTACGAGGACCTTCGTCTGTGTCAGCTACATAACTTCTCGTTACTTTTTTGTCGTCTTTGACATAAGTTTCGTTAACTGTAATCGGCACGATATCGTCTTTAAAAGTTCCATTTTCTATGGCTCTCAAAGCTTTCATATGTGAGTTATAAGCAAACTCATCTTGCTCTTCTCTTGAAATGTTGTATTCTTTAGCAACAGCTTCAGCCGTTAACCCCATTCCCCAATACCATTCAGGGTCTTTTTTACCGACTCTTGCATTAGGGACTATTCTCCAACCACCGAAAGGTATCGGCGACATTGTTTCTACCCCTCCTGCAATGATACAATCTGCTTGACCGGCTTCAATTTGAGCGGTTGCAATAGCAATAGTTTGTAATCCTGAAGAACAATAACGGTTGACGGTCATTCCCGGAACTTTTTCCGTGTCTAATCCCATCAATGAAATCATTCTTCCGATGTTTAGACCTTGCTCTGCTTCCGGTGTTGCATTTCCCACAATCACGTCATCGATTCTATTGTGGTCTAATTGTGGAAAGTCTTTTAATAAATGTTTTATCACGTCAGCCGCCAAATCGTCGGGACGAGTAAATCTAAACATTCCTTTCGGAGCTTTTCCTACGGCAGTTCTATAACCACCTACTATATATGCTGTTCTCATGTTCTAGTTTTTTTATTTATTTAGAATAAACCGCTTTAGTTTCTTAAAACTTTTCCGGTTTGTAAAATACTTTGGATTCTTTCAAGGGTTTTCTTTTCAGTACAAAGCTCTAAAAAGGCTCTTCTTTCCAAATCTAAAAGGTATTGTTCTGATACTTCAGT
>JALTUD010000303.1 GCA_027047735.1 Flavobacteriales bacterium
TACAAAACGCAGCTGCTATAAATGGAAATATAGCTGTAGTTTATAGAGGAAATTGTCAATTTGGAACAAAAGCATTAATGGCTCAAAATGCAGGTGCAGTTGCAGTTGTTATTATTAATAACATCCCAGGTAATCCAATAGGAATGGCAGGAGGAAACGACGGAACATCTGTAACTATTCCAGTTGTAATGGTTTCAGATGTTACCGGAGATACTTTGACTTCTCACATTAGAAACGGTGAAGATGTTGTGGTTTTTATAGGAAACAAACAAGGTCGGTTTGCTAATGATTTGACATTAAAGCCTACAGAAATTGTCCGACCTAAACAAACAGCTATGGTAAATACCTTAGCTCAAAATGCTTCGGAATATGAAATAAAAGTTGGTTCTTGGATTAGAAACTTCGGTTCTACTACTCAACATAATATCGAATTGGTTTGTTCAATTGATTTGGATGGAAATAATGTTTATAATAATTATGTACTAACGGATTCTTTACAAGCCGGTGACAGTATCTATGTTGCCTTACCTACATTTACTCAATCCACTTATGCTGATGGTTTATATACTATGAATTATAGTGTTTCTGCTTCTGAAAATGAAGAGTTTCCTTCGGATAATGCTCAAACAGCTTCTGTTTTAATGAACAATAAATATCTTTCTAAAGGAAGTATTGATGCTACAACCAAAGAACCAACAAGAGGGGATAACTATTATTGGTTTAATAAAGTTTGTATGAACTTCGCTGATGCTAATGCTAGCCGACTAGGAGTAAAAGGAGTGACTTATTCAGCTACAGGTACTCGTACTGCTGGTTTAGCAGGAATGCTTTTAGATATAAAAGCTTATGAATGGGATGGTAGTAACCCTAATAGCTTAAACGAAATTGCTGCTACTGAATTTTCTTATGATACAGATTCTGCATACAAAAATATTTCTGTTGATTTTCCTCAAGGTGTTCCGTTAACAGATAATCAAAATTATTTATTTTGTATAGAAAATAATCTAGGAGATACGATTTATATTGGAACTTCTGAACTAGGTTTTAAAGAAACCAATAATCAATATAATACTATTCACGCTCTTTATGAACAAACTGATGGTACTATGTCTGTTTTTATTGATATAGCTCCTTCTATTGTAGTTGAAACAATTCCTGCAGCAGCTGTTTCTGTAAAAGAAAATGAAGAAAGTAAATTAACTGCTTACCCTAACCCTGCTAAAGATGAAATTTCTATCATCGTTGGTGAGTCTGAAATTTCTACCGTTTCTATTTATAGTGTTGACGGGAAATTAGTAGCCAATCAACCTGCTTCAATGGTAGGCAATATGATTAACTTGGATGTTACTGATATTCCTAATGGTAGCTATATAGTAACTTTACATTATGCTAATAATACTACGCATAACATTAACGTTGTTATTAGTAAATAAATTGGTTAATCTTATTTTTGACCGTAAAAAAGCTCTGCGATTTCGCAGGGCTTTTTTTATTTTATAAATAAAAAAGGGATACTACCCTATGTTAAGAAAATACTCATCATCTAAGAACACTAAACTCCATTTTCTTCGTAATTCATACCATTTAAACATTGAAATGAGCCTTATTAAGTATTTCTTTATACTTCTTCAAAATTATTTTCCATAGCTGGGGCTATGCTCAATACAATGAACTTTATGGAGAATTTGAAGAATTTATTTTTTTCAAGAC
>JALTUD010000304.1 GCA_027047735.1 Flavobacteriales bacterium
TGCTAAAACAAGAGCAAGAGGATATAGAAACACAAAGAATTTTATCAATATGATTTACTTCATATGCGGAAAACTTAAATTTGATTACCCACTATATTTGACATAGAGCCAATATTTTCTTTGCATAGCACCCGCTATGGAAAGAAAATATGAAGAAGTATAAAGGAAATAAAAGCACTTTATGGTGCTCATTATGCTCGTGTTAGGGATACAATCCCTAACGCAAAACACTACTCTTCTTCATAATCGAGGTAGAGAAAATCATTGTAAGGAAATCGTTTTACGTGTATTTTCTTTACCTCTTCATATAAAACTTTTCTCAGTTCTTCAATATTCTCTTTATTAATTGCCGATATAAAAACGCAACGGTCTTGCATCTTTGCCATCCATGTTTTTTTTAATTCTTCTAATGTTGGTCTTGAAAACTCTCCCTCTTCAAAACCTCCTAACGCCTCGTAACCATCAATTTTATTAAACACCAATATTGTAGGCTTATCTATCGCTTCTATTTCCTTGAGTGTATTGTTTACCGTATTGATTTGGTCTTCAAATGCCGGATGAGTAATATCAACAACGTGCAAAAGCAAATCTGCTTCTCTCACCTCATCAAGTGTTGATTTAAATGAATCTACCAACTGATGAGGAAGTTTTCGGATAAATCCAACGGTATCAGACAGTAAAAACGGGATGTTATTAATCACAATTTTTCGAACCGTTGTATCGAGCGTAGCAAATAGTTTGTTCTCTGCGAATACGTTTGTTTTACTCAACATATTCATAATGGTTGACTTCCCAACATTGGTATAACCGACAAGTGCAACACGAACCATCTTCCCGCGGTTACTGCGTTGCACCGCTTTTTGTTTATCTATTTTTTCAAGTTTGGCTTTTAGGCGTGAAATTTTATCTTTAATGATTCGTCTATCGGTTTCAATTTGTGTTTCTCCGGGACCTCTCATTCCTATCCCTCCTTTTTGACGTTCGAGGTGTGTCCATAGACGTGTTAAGCGAGGCAACATATATTGCAGTTGAGCTAGTTCTACCTGTGTTTTGGCGTTTGCGGTTTGGGCTCTGCTGGCAAAAATGTCTAAAATCAGGTTGCTTCTATCTAATATTTTACGTTCTAGTATTCGTTCTATATTTCGTAGTTGCGAAGGCGATAATTCGTCATCGAAAATGACCATATCAATATCGTTCTCTCTGACGTATTTATTGATTTCTTCCAACTTACCTTTCCCAACAAATGTCTTGTTGTTGGGCTGTTCCATATTCTGAACAAAATTACGAACGGTTTTTGCTCCTGCTGTCTCAGCTAAGAAAGCTAGTTCGTCTAAATGTTCATAGACTTCTTGCGTGCTTTCTCCCTTTTGTATGATGCCGACCAGTACGGCGGTTTCTTGTATTTTTTTTGTTTCTATGTATTCCATTAAATGTTTTTACTGTTTTTTTCGTTTTCTGAAAAACTAAAGTCCGTTTTTTTGCACTCACCTGTTTCGCGTTAGGGATTGTATCCCTAACACAGTTAATCTAAGCACAATAAAATGTTTTTAGTATCCTTATGCTTCTTCATATTTTATTTCCATAGCGGGTGCTATGCAAAGAAAATATTCATCGTCTGAGAACTACAAATTCCACTTTCTTGCACTTATTTCATTCCACGTTAGGGATTGTATCCCTAACACGAGCAAAATAGACGGTATAAAGCGT
>JALTUD010000305.1 GCA_027047735.1 Flavobacteriales bacterium
CTAGTGTGGAATATATGCAAGCCCTAAGAAAAAAATGTTCTGAAACGGGAGCTTTACTGATTTTTGATGAAATTCAAACCGGATTTGGACGTACGGGCAAGTTATTTGCCTTTGAACATTTTGGTGTTGTGCCGGATATTTTAACCATTGCTAAAGCTATGGGAGGAGGTATGCCTATTGGTGCGTTTATTTCTTCTTACGAAAATATGCATCAATTGACATTTAATCCTAACTTGGGGCATATTACCACTTTTGGCGGACATCCGGTAAACTGTGCCTCTGCTCTTGAAAATTTAAAAATCCTAACAGAAACCGACATCATCGAACAAGTAGAAGAAAAAGGACAGTTGTTTGAGGAGTTTATATCTCATCCTTCGATTATAGAAATACGTAGAAAAGGTTTGTTTTTTGCCATTGAAATGGATAGTGCCGAAACGGTTCAAGACATCGTCTTAAAATGCAAAGAAAAAGGCGTACTTTCCTTTTGGTTTTTATCCAATCCCGAAAGTTTCAGAATAGCACCGCCTTTAGTTATCTCTAACGAGGAAATAAAAGAAACGGCTTCCATTATTCATCAAGTAATTGAAGAGGTAACAACACGTCAAAACTAATGGAAAACAACCAACTCATAGTGTTTGTAAAAAACGCCGAATTAGGCAAGGTAAAAACGCGTTTGGCTAAATCCATTGGTGCCGACAAAGCCTTGCTTATCTACAAAGTGCTCTTGATGCACACCTATAAAATTACTTCGTCGGTTGAGGCTCAACGCAAGGTATATTACTCCGAATTTATCCCCTTTAATGATGAATTTGAAAGCAATAAGTTTGAAAAAAGACTTCAATGCAAAGGAAATTTAGGCAAAAAAATGTACGAAGCTCTCAACGATTCATTCAAAGAAAGAGCAAAAAAAGCAGTGCTAATCGGCAGTGATAATTACGAAATTGGAACCTCTATCATCGAAAAAGCTTTTACGGAATTGGATAAATACGATGTTGTTTTAGGGCCTGCAACGGACGGAGGTTATTACCTTATCGGTATGAAAAGCCCCGACAAAACATTATTTGAAAACATCACGTGGAGCAAAGAAAATGTTTTGTTAGACACGATTCTACACATAAAAAAAGCCGGAAAAACCTATAAATTACTTCCAACGCTAAACGATGTTGATACCGAAGAAGACTTAGGTGTTTTGAAGAATTTTATTTAGGGCGTTCCCCATTTCAGCAAAACAAACATATCGCTCTCGCGAAACGTTTGTTTTGCTGAGATGGGTCGGGCTATCCGTTATATCTTTTGGGTTGCATATATGCAACAACCCAAAAGGATGCCACTCCTATCCCTAACGCGGGTCAGGTAAGTGCAAAGAAAATGGAGTTTAGTTTTCTTAGACGATGAAAAATAAATTTGCATAGCACTAGCTATGGAAATTTATTTTGAAGAAGTATAAGGAAAATAAAACCATTTTATTGTGCTTAGATGCCCCTGTGTTAGGGATACAATCCCTAACGCGTATTGAATGAAGTGCAAGAAAGTGAATTTTGTAGTTCTCAGACAATGAAAATGAATATTTTATTTACATAGCCCCGGCTATGTAAAACAATTTCAAAGAATAAACTTACTTGAAAAGAAATTTCCCTTTTTTTGAATAGAACCACGCTCCAATTCCCAACAATACATAAACAAATAAAATAGCAACCATTTGTTC
>JALTUD010000306.1 GCA_027047735.1 Flavobacteriales bacterium
AAGTTTTTTAGCACCTCCCATGTATATTTGGGGTCAACGTAATTACTGCAAACACCATTTTTTCCCATTGTTTCTTTCAAACCTTCTATTCCATCCAGATCTATTTGAATACCCGGAGAGAGAATAAGATAATCGTACGTTATTTTATCACCGGAACCTAACGTTACTTCGTTGTTTTCCGGGTTAAAACTTACTGCTTTATCTTTTATCCAAGTTACGCCTTTCGGCATAACAGATGCTTCGCTCCGAATAGTTTTATCATAATCATAGGTGTTTGCTCCAACTAAAGTCCATGCTGGTTGGTAAACATGCTTGTCGGACGGTTCTACTACTGCAACATCAACCGATGAGCGTTCTCTTTTCATTTTTGAAGCGGTCATTAGTCCTCCCGAACCACCTCCAATAATTAGTACTTGATGATGTTTTGTCATAACGTGTAAGTTTTAGGGTAAATAAATTAATGAATTTTAAATCTAATTAATATTAGCAAATAAAATGACGAAAATCATTTTATTTGCTAATATATTACACTAAAGACACTTTATATGTTACAAAGGTTACATACACTCATTTAAACCACCTCGTGAACTCACACTATTGTTACTCCTCGTTAAACAAAGGATATCTACCTTCGCAATGATTTTAACAAAACGAATGATTAATTATGGAAAAAATTATAGTAATAGGAGGTTTGTCCGCAGGTCCTTCTGCAGCGGCGAAAGCAAGAAGAGAAAATGAAGATGCTGAAATAATACTCTTTGAAAAGGGAGCGAATATAAGTTATGCTACATGCGGAATGCCCTACGCCTTATCCGGTATTATCGAAAGCCGTCAAGACCTAATCGTTGTAGAACCCGAGTTAATGCACGAGCGTTTTAATATTGATGTACGACTTAACGAAGAGGTTTTGCAAATAGATACTAAAAATAAAGTAGTTTACTCTTCTAAAAGTGATTACAGATATAATAAATTAATTTTTGCTACCGGAGCACGTTCCATCATACCGCCAATTAAAGGAATTGAAAAATCAAACAATTGGTCAACATGCAGGACGATGAAAGATTTTGATAAACTTACGAAAGAAGCATTACCTGAATCAGCTAAAAACATTACAGTCATCGGAGCCGGACTTATCGGAGTTGAAGTAGCAGAGAATTTATTAGAAGCCGGAAAAAATGTTACTCTTATTGAAGGAGCTGAAGGCATTTTACCAATGTGGGAAGATAAATTCAGACACTTTGCTGAAATTACATTAGAAGAAAAAGGAATTAAAGTTATAACCAGCACCCTTGTTAAAGAATTTACAACTGACAACAATAGAATTACAGGTATAAAATTAGATGATTCCAAAACTATAGATACTGATTTTGTTATTCTAAGTATAGGCATAAAACCTAACACTGAATTACTAACCTCGCAGGGAGCAAAACACCTACCCAACGGAGCTTTAATAGTTGATGAGTTTATGGAAACTTCGATAAATGATGTTTACGCTGCCGGAGATAATGTCTCATTAAAAAACTTACAAACCAATGAATATGATTATTTCCCATTGGGGACTCATTCAAACAAAGCAGGAAGAGCTGCCGGAGCAAATGCTGTCGGAAAACAAATTAGCTTTAAGGGTGCTTATAAAACGGCTATAATCAAAATATTTGAATATACAATGGCACGTACGGGAATGAATCGACACACGTTAGCAA
>JALTUD010000307.1 GCA_027047735.1 Flavobacteriales bacterium
TTTTCTAACAGTGTCATAATTACCAAAATCTGAAAAGTCTGAAATGAAAATCAACTTTCCTTTTTCAGTTTGTTTAATTAAGTTTTCTATTTTATTAGACGTTGTCATGTTATTTTAATTGTCCCAAAAGTAGTAAAAAAACGGGACAAGATAGTTTTCAATTAAAAATCTTTTCAATATGTTTACATTTTTACACCTTGCAGGTAACGGTTTGGCTATGCGTAGTGCGGGATTTTGAAACGATTATTTTTCAATTTACCACACATATTATTTATTGCTACAATGTTCATATTTAGCACTTTACCCGCATTACGTATAGCCTTTGTTGTACGCTGGCTTTCTTTCTTTTCAGTCCGTTTGCGTTGGCGTGAAAGCTCTTTGCAACCGCAGGAACGAGGATTGCAATGTGCTTGAACTTTGTGCTGGGGTAATTTCATCAAGTTAGGTTATTTAATCCATATTTATCTAACAAGAATTTATTACGTTCATCAAAGGAATTTGTGTTTAACAAATACTCCTTTTCATTTTCGTCCAATTCGCAAACTCCAAAATCCTTGACGTAGTTTTTAGCCAATGCAAAGAAGTTACCTGAATAAGGTTTGCTTGTTTGTTTGATATAGTACCAAAATATGTCGGATTCCAAAATCCTTTTCAGCACTTTTAATTCCCTTTCTGAATCAAAATAAATCGCATAACCTGCATACAACAACAGGTCTTTTTGGTCAGAATAAACAAAATACGGTTGTCCTGCCATATAAGGGAACAACAGTTTCTTGCCAAAGTCGTTTAGTGCCTGCGTTCTTCCAAATTCAAACCACTTATACTTTTTGTTCTTCCCCTTATCTCTATTTAAGAGTTGCTCTTTATTTCCTTTCAAGTAAGAATAAGCGTTGGGATATTTTGTCTTAAAAAAATCTTCATCAAAAACCTTATTTTTACCTTTATGCCCATTTTTTTGGTAATACGGAAAGATAATTTGTTCTTTTAAACCGGTAATTTCAGATTCACATTTAAGTCTGTTCGGTTTTATAATGTCTCTACAAATTTCTTTTTCGATTTTGTGCAGTTTCCCATTTTGGTGATAGAAATACTTTTCATCTTCATCAACAGGTTTAAAAATAAAAATATCATTGCTCAATGTGGCTAATCCATTTCGTATAGGGAATTTTTCTCCCAATGGAACACCTGTAGATTCTATTTTGCTTATCGTTTCCAAAACGGTTGGTTTGTTTAGAATCCAACCTTTTTTGTTGTTTAGAAGTTTGTAGTTGATGTTGTTGAAGTGCTTGACATTTTTGTTCTGAATATTATCAATCGTTACTTTTTGATATTTAATGGAGTTCGATTTATTCTTTTCCACAAAAACAATGCAGGTGTATGTAGATTTGTTCTTAAATACTTGCGAACTCCCAAAATCCAAAATGGTTAAATCAAATTGATTTCTTTTAAAATAATCCCTTAATCTTCTTGCGTTAACACTTCTTTTAAAAGTGTTTACGGTTATGTAGCCTAAAATTCCATCAGTTTTTAAATGTTTTAAACCAATCTCAAAAAAAGGAATATATAAATCGGGGTTTCCTGTTTGGGTTACTTCCCAATTTGATAAGAGCATTTTGTTTTCTTCACTCAAATTTTTTGCTCTCACATAAGGTGGATTTCCTATAACTGCATCAAAGCCATCAACGCTTTTTTCCTTCCAACAAAAAGACAGGGCATTCCCGACTTCCAAGTTGAAATCAAATCCACTTTCATCTTCTCCATTTGAAATAGCCAAAAGAGACAAGAGTATTTTTGCTCTTTGAATAGTGTAGTCTGAAATATCAAGTCCGTAGATGTTCTCTTTAAAGATTTCGGAATACGTTTTTGAAGATTTTGTTTTAATTTTTTGTGCAACGGTATATAAAAATGCTCCTGTTCCACAGGCAATATCAGCTACTTTTATGTTTGCTAATTCGCTGTTGGAAAACTTACCAAGGGTTTCTTCAACAATATAATCCTTGATATAATTGGGAGTGTAAACCGCTCCATTAACGGTTATATCTTTTGAGGGAATACTGGTTTCAAATAAATGGATAACATCTTCAAAATCAAATTTCCCGTTTTTTTGCTGAATCAAATGGATAAACGCCTGAACACTATCTTTGTCATTTCCTTCAATACAGGATAATATCAGTTTATTGTTACTTACCTTGATGTTGTTAAATTCAATATATGCACCAACAATAAGTTTGTTGACAATCAATAAATTATCAGATAAGTCATTCAGAAAACCGGATATTTCTTTGCTAATCATAATCTGTTCAATATTTCAATGCGGTTAACATTTCTCCCTTTTTTGTTAAAGAATGAAGTTTGTATATTTGTTAAGTCATACAACTCATAGACTTTGATATCTAAAGCATTCCATAGAGTTTCCAACAAGTTTTTCAAGGTGTTCTTTTGTCGTGGAGAAGCTCTTTTGTATTGGTTTTGTTTTTCTTCAATACTTTGTGCCAATGCTGAAATTTCATCAACTAAATCGTTATTTGTATTGAAATTATCTTTAGGAAAAGGAATTGGCTCAATGAACTGTTTATTGAACTTGAAATAACCATTTTGTTGGCTCAAAGCGATAGACCTTGCAAGTACAGAAAATAATGTTGAGTTGATTATTCCTGCAACTGCATATAGATTTCTTTCATTTTTATTAGGTATTTCGATAAAAAACATATTAGCATTATCACAGTAATTCAAAGGGTTCTGCGTAATAGTCGCATAGGTGTCATTGGCAGTCATTGGTAACAATACTTTTGGATACACTGCCTTATGGTTTTGAACTCTTGTGAAAAGATGCCAATTCTCATCTCCTTCACAAATTTCAACATTGTTAACGATTTCTTCTTTGTGTCGATTCAGGTACGCTCCGGCTAACGGAAAACGGTCGCAAAATTCAGAAAAGGTGATTGGAGTATTTTCTTCAATGGATGTATCGTAAGGAAAAATCACATAAGTTGAAGTTCCATCATCACAAAATGGGTAAAATCTTTCATTTACTATTAGCGGACGACAGGCATCAATTTCCAATGTGATGTTTTCTTCAAGATGTGTACTTCCTTTTAGAGTGCCGTCATTATTTATAGAGCTTACTTTAATGTGATAGGCTCTATCCCATAAAACTTGAACACCAACCTTTACTTTTGCAAAATCTCCAAATTTACCGTGTTGGTCAAGTAGTGTTGTCTTAATGCTCAACAAATCGGCATCTTCAAAATTCCAAGGAGTTTGATTTAGTGCATTTGCTGGAATTATGGTAAAGCTTGAATCATTGTTTTCAAAGGTTTCTATGCTGCGCAATCTTGAAGGAATTTCTTCTAATTCCGATTCAATTTTCAAGAATGAAATGTTGTCGGGTTTAGACTTGTCGATGATTAGCGTTGCTATATAAGTAATCCTGTTGGGAAATATTTTCGAGGATTCAAATTCAATAACTTGGGAAAGAAGTTGTTTTGAAGTTATATACTCACGGATTTTTTTGCCATAATCTGTTTTAAAGAAACGTCTTTGAACAATTAAGCCTAATTTGCCTGTATCGTTTAAAATTGAAATAGCACGTTCTATAAATGCAACTGCTAAATCAATTTTCCCGTTTTTAGTTGTTTGGTACTCATCCTTAAGATATTGGTGCATTACGGGATATTCCACATTGTAATTTTTTACTTCTACATAAGGTGGATTGCCAATGATGTAATCAAATCCGCCTTTTGCATTAAAGATTTCAGAAAATCCGTTTGCACTGTTGTAGTCAAAAGCATTCGTCCGGAACAATTGGTCTTGGTCGGAAAGAATTTGAGGATATTTCGTTGAAATATCTGTTGAAACCAATGTGTTACCACACTTGATATTGTTACCTACGTTATTCAGTATTTGACTTCCGTAAATCCCAATCTCTTGATAATTTTGGTAGTATTCTGAACTATCCACAATTTTGAGTGAAAGGGACATTCGTGCTACTTCTACTGCTTCTGGGTCTATATCAACTCCGTAAATACAATTTGATATTATTTGTCTTTTCCCTTCGGTCGTAAGAGTTGTTATATCAGAATTTTGAAAAAAGAATGTACTGTACTCCGTTGAAGGGTTTTGAGTATAATAATCAACTATAATGTCTTGTAGATAGTCAAAAGTCTCAATCAGAAAAATCCCGCTACCACAAGCAAAATCCAATATTTTGGTGTTTAACAAGCCTTTATATCCTTGTTCAACCAATTTTTCTTTTAGGATGGTTCTTTTAAGTAAATCCTGTACTAAAAATTGAGGAGTACTAATTGCTCCGTTCGTTTTTATATACTCTAATTTGAGTTTTTCAGTAACCTCTCCGTCTTCAATAACTAATTTTTTGGAGAGAAAGATTTCATAAATGTCGCTCAACAATTTTGTAGGGATAACTTCAAATCGATACGGAGAAGGATAATACAATAAATCTATCAACTCTTTTATTACAGCATTGTCTATTTCTAATGTTTGGAGGTCGTTTATTCTGTCAAAAAGAGGTCCGTCATAATGCTCAAAGAACTCATTATACGATGAAGCCTTAAATGAAGCCCAAAAATCATTTTCCAAGAAAGAAAGCAATAAGCCTTCTCTTTCGATTCTTCTCGCTTCACAAATTCTAATAAAAATTATCCGATTGATGATTACCTGCGTTAGATAAGATAACAGTTCGGTATTGCCGTCAATTAATGCTGTGTTCTTTACAACAATATTTTTGGCGAGTAATAATCTAAATTTTGAAAGTTGTTCGGCAAAAACAAAATCAGGTGATAGCTTTTGAATGCTCCAAACATTTTTTAATGTATTGGAATAAAGTTTTTCAAGATTTCCGTTAACGATATTGGTTTTGAGAAGGTGGTTTTCCAAAACCTCAAAATTATCGACATATTCGTCTATTTTCAGATATGTTCTACCAAGATTAGCCTGCTGCTCTTGATTCGGAACATAGGTGCAATCGTATATGGCTAATTCTTCAAAGTTTGTCAAAAATGCACAAGGAGCCAAGATAGACCAACCATAAGATTTGATTTGAAAAGCAGAGGCGTTATTTGTTTCAATATTTACGGAAACAGCTTTTGCATCTAAAAACGTAAGTTTTTGATTGCCTAATTTAAAGGTATAGTCAGGTCTTGTAGAAGTTGAGCCAATTTCCTCAATCCTTCTTTTTTCTTCGGGAGATAGTACTTTTTCCTGTAATATTTGAGAAGTATCCATTACGTCCCAATTGAAAATAGAAAGAAGCTCATTTATCCAAGTTCGGATAGTTTCTTCCGAACTTAAATTTAAACGACCTTCTCGTTTAAAACTTTGGTATCGTTCTACCAAACTGGCCAATTGTTCTTTTCTTTGGGACATTTATAATTCTAATTTACCTTGTTTTACATTGGTGTTGCGATAATAATTAGCAGTTTCTTCTGCGATAGAAAAAATTGAATCGGAGCATTTGTATTTTAAAGCTTCTCTGACAAATTTGTCAGCAAAAAAGAGATCGGTTATTTGCTGTAATTCTATATCAAATATTTCTGAAAGTTTTTTCAGTTTTGATTTACTGAATTTCTGACTTCCGTTTTCAATTCGACTAATAGCACTTGTATTGATTCCGATTTTCGCACCGAATTCAGTTTGTGTCCATTCTCGTTTTTCTCTTTCCGTTTTTATGAAATGTCCGAAACTTGCCATTTTGTTAGTTTAATCAAAAAATGATTTGACCTATTTTTAGCAAAAGTATTAATAATTTGCGAATTTTACATCAAGTTTGAAAATATTTTTTTGGGGGCGGTGGGGAAGTGAAAGCTCTTTTAATTTTGTGAGGTACGAGTAAAATGAAATGTGCTTGAACGTGTGGCGGGTGCTGGCGTACAACGGCCAGGGCTATGGTGCGTGCCGCAGTTTATTGTTATATTTTTCTATTTACCGGTAACTTCATTTAATGCTTAATTGTCATAATTCCAATGATTTGCGGCATGCACTATGAGCCATTGTTGT
>JALTUD010000308.1 GCA_027047735.1 Flavobacteriales bacterium
CAACAAAACGTAACGGATAAACTAACGCTGAATTACATTACCTCAACATATAACAGCAAGGCTTTTGAAACATTTGATTTGCTTGGTGAATATAAGTTAGATGAATTGGAACGCGATTTAAGTAAAGACACTTACGGAGATGTTGCTTTTAACAGAGGTGTTGGTGCTTTTTTAAGACACGCCCGAAACAAATTGGATGCTACGGTAAGCAACATTTCAACAAATGGAAATTATTACGGAAAAGGTTATACTTTTAGCTTTGGTGCGAAAGTGCAACACGAAGAGATAAAAGACAAATTAAATGAATGGAAATATCTTGATTCTGCGAGGTTTAACATTCCTCATCCTGCCGACTCGGTTGGTTATGTTGATCCGACAGCACAGGAATATCAATTCTTAGACCTCAGCTACTCTTTAAAATCAAAAAACAACATACAATCCAACCGATTAATGGGCTATGCGATGATTGAGAAAAACTTTTATTTTCCGGATACGATAAGAGTTATTGACAGCATACGGACAGCGGATAGCGTTTACGCTATTGATACTACATTTGAAAGTTCTCGTTTTTTAAATACTACATTCGGCGTACGTGCCAATCATTGGACGTACAACGGACAAACGGTTTTTTCTCCTCGTTTTAACGTTACTTACAAACCTGCTTGGTTTTTTGTCAAGGGAGAAGACTTGTACCGAAGAAACGTTTCCTTTCGATTTGCGACAGGGTTTTATTATCAACCTCCTTTTTATAGAGAGTTGAGAAATCTTGCGGGGGAATTAAACCCTCAAATAAGAGCTCAAAAATCCATACATTTTGTACTAGGTTCAGACTACACTTTTTTTGTGAAAAACAGACCTTTTAAACTTGGTGCGGAAATTTATTACAAGCTAATGACCGACGTTATTCCCTATAAAGTGGACAATGTTCGTATTCGTTATTACGGAAAAAATAACGCAAAGGCTTACGCAAAAGGAATTGATATAAAAGTAAACGGAGAGTTTGTAAAAGGGATTGAGTCATACGCTTCTATTTCCTATTTAAAAACAGAAGAAGATATTTTGGACGATTATTATTACAAATATTACAATGCGGAGGGAAAAGAAATCATCGCAGGTTATACTGCCGATAACGTCGCCGTTGACAGTACTAAAATCACTCCCGGATATATTCCGAGACCTACCGACCAACGCGTTAATTTTTCTTTATTCTTTCAAGATAAAATGCCGGAAGAATGGAACACGCCCAAGATGAGATGGAGCACTTTTAAAGTAAACTTAACCATGGTATTTGGCTCAAGACTACCGTATGGCCCTCCGGGAAAACCAAGATATGCAGATACACTTAGAACACCTTTTTACAGAAGAGTAGATATCGGATTTAGCAAAGATTTGATAGGAGATTTTTCCGACCGCACAAAATTCGGAGCAAAATCGGTATGGAATAAAGTAGATAAAATGTGGATTTCGTTAGAAGTTTTCAATTTATTGGATATTTCCAACACGATTAACTACACGTGGATAACCGATGTTACCGGACGAAAATACTCAATACCAACCTATATGACCTCGCGAAGAATAAACCTTAAACTGGTCGTTCAATTTTAAAAACAGTATGATTCTCACTTTAGAAAACGGCAAACAAATTGACACCGCTCAACCTTTGGATATTTCCATTGAACTCAATGAACATTCCACAA
>JALTUD010000309.1 GCA_027047735.1 Flavobacteriales bacterium
TTCCCGCCGAAGAACTATTAAAAGAAGGTATATTCACGCTATGTGAATGTGCTCCCGCAGACCCCGAAGTAAAAGCAGGGATATTGACACTATGACTATGGTAGCCATCAGTGGAAATACTATGGGTATGATATAAACAAGAACTGTTCAGTTTTCCCATAAAATTCCCAACTGTTCCTTGGTTATTCCAACTTTGTCCGCAGACAGAAGGAGTTCCATCATATTCATTAACTAAGTCGGAGTTAAGATTATCATCATAAGGAACCCAAGTTGAAGAGGAGTAATTTACAACACCTCCCGTTTGTCCCGTGTGGTTATGACTTCCTCCACCTGTTGTATTTGTATTAGGAGGATTCACCGAATGTGTATGCGAACCTACACTCGTTGTACTCGTATTCGGTGGATTTATAGAATGGGTATGCGACCCCGTAGTATTAGTATTCGTACTCGGAGGATCGACACTATGAGTATGAGCTCCGGTAGTGTTCGTATTAGTGCTTGGAGGGTCAACCATGTGAGTGTGTGAAGTTACTTCGCCATTTTGCTTTGTTCCTACAAAATCACCCGTTGTACCATCTCCTCTATCCAAACGAGTACTTGCATCTACATCTACTCCCGAACCATTATCCCAACCTCTTAAAAATTGTCCGTTGTAATCAGGTAAATTAAAAGTAGTAGAACCATCTCCGGCACCATAACGTGTACCGATTAAACTAAATAAATTAGCGTAAGTTGTTCTGCTTACAGCTTGTCCGTTACATGCTAAATATCCCGTGGGAGGGGTTTCAACAGGAAAAGCAAAAACAGCTCCTGCCGGAGTAGCTATGTTTTGTAAATCAACCGTAGAACCACCTGAAATACTTAAAAGTGTTCCGTTTAATGAAATATCTTGAGAAGCCGAATCGACAATACTGCTCACAAATGTAGGATTGTACAATAACGTATCCGCGTGGTTTATCAAATATTGGATGGAACTGTCCTTTATTGCGGATAAATCAACGCTTGCGGAATTTCCGCTTTCTATATATGCCGAAAGAATCAAGTTATTTAACACCAAACTATCCAAATTTTGATTGTCTGTTCCTGTTCCGCCTCCACCGCCGTTAGCAGCAACAAAATCAGCTATGGTTATGTAGCGAACAACTCCTGTTGCATTGTCAATAACTAACAAAGAGGTATCACCTACGGAATAAGCTTTTATTCCCTCAATTCTAATGGGATCATCCGTTGGGTTTACCGGAGAAACATGGAGTGAATGAGTAGGATTATTTTGATTAATCCCTACATTTTGAGCCGAGACAAATTGACTAATTGCCAAAATGGAAATAAATAATATTCTTTTCATACCTGATTTTTAACCCAAATATAAAACTTTTTCCTCAAACTTTTGTAACTTCGGATAAAATATAACTCTTATGATTCGTTTTATTGTTTTACTGGTTTTATTGCCTTTTTCTCTCAGTTGCTATGCTCAGTACTTTGGTTTTGACAGAGTCGATACTATTCACGTGATAGAGAATAACTCTCCTTTGGACTTTCCTTGGGCAGGTGGTTTGAACTCCGTTCAATTTTCTACGATTCATTTAAACAATGATTCCTTTGAAGATTTATTTGTTTTTGATAGAACCGGAAATAAAATTTTAACGTTTATCAATAACGGTTCTTCCTATCAATATGCTCCCGAATACGAAACGA
>JALTUD010000310.1 GCA_027047735.1 Flavobacteriales bacterium
ATTAGATATTTATATCAACGGTAAATATGCAGGGAAGACGAAAATGAAGGATAAGATTGTTTTGAAAAAGAAAACAACCGGAGTTTACCCTTTCTATTTACAAGCAAAAACGAAAGATTTAATGACCGCTGCAACAAGTTCTTTAGGGGCAATGTTGACGGGGAAAGTTAGATTAGGAATAAAAGGAAATATCAAAGCGAAAGCTTATGGTGTTGGGAAGAAATTCTATATTAACGAAGAAGAAATAATAAGTTTGGTGGGGCAATAGTATGAGTACGAGACCTATAGGAATATTTGATTCCGGTGTTGGAGGGTTAACAGTTTGGAGAGCTTTGTTAGATGCTTTTCCGAATGAGTCGTTTGTCTATTTTGCAGACACAAAGAACTGTCCCTATGGAATAAAAACGGATGAGGAAATCATCAGTTTGAGTGATAGAATTACACGTTTTTTAATAGGTAAAGGTTGTAAAATAATCGTTATTGCTTGTAATACGGCAACATCTGCCGCCGTAAGATTTTTGCGAAATAAATATAAAGTACCAATTATAGGGATTGAACCAGCTATAAAGCCGGCGTCTCTACTAAGTAAAACAGGTAATATCGGCGTGCTGGCTACTCAAAGTACAATCAACGGAAATCATTTCAAACAAACTTCCGGTAAATATGCAAAAGATAAGAATGTTATTATTCAAGTTGGTTACGGACTTGTTGAACAAGTTGAAAATAATCAGATTAACACTTCTAAAACCAGTCAATTAATACAAGAGTACATCCAGCCGATGTTAAAAGCTGATGTAGATTATATCGTTTTAGGTTGTACGCATTATCCGTTATTGTCTTCTGTAATAAAAAAGGAGATAGGAGATAAGCAGATAATACTTTTGGAACCTTCGGAAGCTATAGCTAAACAAGTAGAAGTTATACTTCAACGACATCAACTGAAAAATAAATCGAAAATAAACCGAAATACGGATGTTTATACATCATCATTTAGTCTAAATAGCGTTAAGAATGTCTTAAAGTTACTAGAAGTGCCAAGCAATGAATCAGTTAATATAGGAGAGACGAAAGTCTAATGTAGTATAGTTACCTGCCCTAATTTATCAACAATTTCAGTATTGTTTTTTTCCTGATATCTCATTTTCCAAACATATGCCCCATCAGGTAACGGTTGTCCTTTATATGTTCCGTCCCAAGAGAAGTTGGCATGGTGCGTTTCGTAAACCATATTTCCCCACCTGTCAAAAATATAGAAATCAAAATTTAATAATTTATTTTCATTATAATAGACTGAGAAAAAGTCATTTTTACCATCTCCGTTTGGGGTCATAGCATTTGGGATATAGATAAAGTCAGTTTTACTCGCTAGAACAAAAGGTCGAGGGCTAAAGTTTTCAAAGTTATGAAGAGTTAAAGAGGAAAAGGTACCATTTCCCATGCCCGGAGTAACACCATCAAGGATTAGCCATTGATTATTCCAATGTGCGATTGTTTCTATTATTTCGTCTTCTGTGTCATCGTAGTAAAATGTTACATCTGCTGGAGAAGTACCGCTGTTGTGATATAAATGATGGTAATATGATTCATTTAATTGTCCAACTAATGCGGATTTCTCTTTTAAACTATAGCCGTCTTGTGTGGCGTTATTATTTGCTAGTCTTGCACCATAAATATTTTGTGAATTATCGTTGGG
>JALTUD010000311.1 GCA_027047735.1 Flavobacteriales bacterium
CATATTTCAACCACAAGAAAGAAAACAGACCGTGCCAGTCAACAATTTGGTTTTGTGGAAGGTTTTTGGGCAGTTGGTACGAATTTCTTCTTTTAGAACTGTTAGCCTTGTTTAAAACCTAATAAAATGGTTAATAACTTTGTGAATAACACATTTCACAAACTTTACAAACAAAACGTTCCGGTTATTAACTTTGTTGTTGCGAACAAAAACAGGGAAAATCATGCTATCTACACTATTTGGAAAAAAGAAACTTACAGAAGATAAAATTGCTAATATTTTTGTCAACTCTATATTGAATACTGTTGAGGATACCTTTGAGGATGTAGCCACGGCTATTATGGCAGATCCTGAATTTGTAAGGCAACCTAACATAGACCCAACGGATTCTGATAAGTTTCTAATGATAGTTATCGCGGGAAACTTTAATTATTTTTCGCGGTATTTTTCCAATGCTGAGGAACAATTACTAAAAGCTAAGATTACACAAAAGTTAGCCAATGTTTTTGGAATGAACTACGATGAAATGAAAAATATTATTGCGAGTTACCGCGATTTTATTTACCGCGTAAATCACCCTTCAAAAAACACGTTGTACGGAATGTCAAAAGCTGTATTTTTTAAATACAGATTAGGGCAATTTCAAGATGAGTATTTTGCTCAACTAAATGCTCCTAACCCGCTTTTCTTAAAGAGAATGGATCATATTATGGAAAATTACTTGTGGAATTGGACGGCTTTTTTCAATAAATACAAGTATCAATCTACCGTACACTAAATCATACATTACATGCAAAATCGCAAAAAAGTAGAAGTCTGTCACACCCCGAGTTTGTATCCGCAATACAAGAAAGAAAATCAAATTGTTGTAGTAATTGATGTGCTCCGGGCTACTTCTGCTATGTGTACTGCTTTTTCCTATGGTGTAAAGAAAATCATTCCCGTTGCTACTATCGAAGAAGCTCAAGGCTATAAAGATGAAGGTTATCTTGTAGCTGCAGAACGTAAGGGGCAAATTGTTGAGGGGTTTGGTCTCGGTAATTCTCCTTACGGATTTATGAATCCTGAATTTGAGGGTAAAACAATTGTCATTACTACCACGAATGGTACTCGGGCTTTTCATACGGCTAAAGATGCCGAGACTGTGGTTATCGGATCGCTACTGAATTTAGATGCTCTTAGTAATTGGCTGATTCAACAAGACAAGGATGTTCTTTTACTTGCATCCGGTTGGAAAGATAAATTCTGCTTGGAAGACACCATTTGTGCCGGTGCTTTTGTTGACCAATTGATTGCCTCGGGAAAATTTACCTGTGATGAGGATTCTTCAATAGCGGCTAAATATCTCTACCTTTCGGCAAAAGATAATTATATGGCTTTTCTGAAAGCTTCTTCACACAGAAGAAGACTGAAAAAATTAAATCTAAACGAGGATATTAAATATTGTTTGACTCCTAATCAAACGGATGTGATTCCTATTCGTAAGGCTAATTACTTGATTTTATTGGAGGATTATCGTTCCATTTGAATATTGTAAAGAGCTTTCTAAAGCGGTTTTGATTTCTTTACTTCTTTACTTCTTTACTTCTTTACTTCTTTACTTCTTTACTTCTTTACTTCTTTACTTCTTTACATTTTCTTTGCAATTATACTTGCGTTAGGGATTGTATCCCTAACACGAGCAAAATAGACG
>JALTUD010000312.1 GCA_027047735.1 Flavobacteriales bacterium
TTATGCAATTCGATAATTTGTTTTTTTGTTGGTATTCCTTCTTTAAACAAATTACTAAACCATTGCTTTTTTATTTCAGCTTCTTGTTGCGTGTATAAGGTAGCAGATGACCATATATGAGGTTCATTAGCGTTTAAAGTGTTTACATTTTTATGCATTCCGTCCCAAACCAACTCAAAAAGTGTTTCATTTTGGAAAACAATTAGGGTAAACGGTTCTATATTTTCGAAAGAGTACTTCCTGTAAAAAGTATTGAAATCATCAGTCTGTAAAGCGTCTAAAATGATTTGTCCTCTACTTTGTCGATAATTTCCTTTCGATACGTGTTTTTTGAAACCACCGTTTAATAAACAGTAGTATGTACCTCTATCATCTAGGGCTATCCACGTTCCCGAGGCTTTTTGGTCTTTGGGGGCTATATAGTTTTTGCTTTCCAAGTGATAGACTTCCGGAACAAACGTAAAACGATGGATTTTCTCATCGCGATTGGAAGTTAACACCGGATTCCCTTTGAGGTCTTTATAAAATGTTACCGTACACATATTTTTCTGCTTTATTTCATTACCAAACTACTTCGATATCGAACGGTTGAAGGAGCTACGCCTAAATTTTCACTAACTTCTTTTCCCAAAGAAATCAATCCTATTTTGATGATTGCCAAATGATGAATCGTGTGTTCCAAAACATACGCTAATTCTCTGTATAACGAAGATGTAATCTTTTCATCTTTGTTCTTTTGCGTAGAATAATCCGCTATAAAATCAATGGGGGTATTTTCTTTTACAGCATTTAGAAACGCTTGTACTTTTTCTATGGAATTGATTGCGTAAGTTCTATTTGTTTCAATATTTATATCTCTTTTTCGCTTGTCGTAACTGACTTCATTTTGCTTGAATCCGTTTTGTATTTCGATGTAAAATTCAATCAAGTGGCGAAAATGCTGTCCGAGATTTGCCCCAGACAGCAGAGATAATTGTTGATTGTACTCCTCATCTGTAAGACTTTGTATCAAAGTCTTTACATCATCTAAAAGTTCGTTATTTTCAATTATCAAATTCATATTTTTTACTTTTTATACTTTGCGTCAACATCTACATCTATTGTTTTGGCGATATTGGTTGAGGGTTTTCCTTTTTCAAAAGCAATTCCGAAATCGGCTAGGGTTATTTGTGTTTTTGCTTTGACGTGTAACTCTCCGTTTTTCACTTCGATTGTTCCTTTTTGGTGGCTGGGTTTGGTTACTCCTTTTATCGTCATTTCTCCATCGACTAGTGCTTCGTAAACTCCGTCTTTTGAAAAATTGATGTCTTTTAAATTCGTAATTTTTCCTTTAAATTTTGCTTTCGGATATTGTTTTGTATCCAAAAACTTAGGACTGTTGAAATGTTTTTGCATCAATGCTTTGGGAAATTCAAAACTTTGCATCGGTATTGAGAAAATGACTACTCCTGTTTCCGAATCGATGGTGCTGACTCCTTTGTAGTTGTCTGCTTTTATGTCTTCTACATCTGTGTGTGAAAAGAAACCGATATGTGCTCCTTTGGTTACATACTTTCCACTTAATGTAGTAAACGCTGATAATACTACTAATCCTGTTGCCAATAAGGCTAAAATTGTCTTTTTCATAATTTTTGTTTTTTGTTGTTTATTATTATTTTTCGGTTTCATTCATCGTGTTAGAACACTAAAATTC
>JALTUD010000313.1 GCA_027047735.1 Flavobacteriales bacterium
GCATAATCCAAAAACCACTCTTGGTATAAACCGGACAAAGGAATAACATCTACCCCGTCGCTTTGGGTATCGTTTTCGTCGAAAGCTTCTTCGTTAAATTCTTCTGCGTCTTCGCTCATAACCTTTTATTTTCTCTTGCCTTTAAAGGAAATTTCGTCAAATAAAACCCAACCTCTTGAGGTGGGATAACATTCTTTTAGTTTTATCTCGTATTGTTGCCGGTCTTCGGAAAAAACAATATAAATATCCGCTCCCGTGAGACTGTCTTTTTGAAAGTTTTGGTAATCGACCCAATCGTATGCAGTATGTTCCCAATCGATATCTTGGTCTTTGATTTTTGCTAAGGTCTTTGGAAGATTATAGGTCAGATTCTCTATCTTCTTGATGAGTTTTTTCTTTTTCTTTTTTCGTTTTTTTTCTGAAAGATTCATTTTACCGAGCACTTCGTCTATATCGGATTCTACGGCGTAATATTTCATAACCGCCGGTGCATCTTCTGCTTTTATTGCATTAAATAAGACTTCCCCCATTTCTTCGGGGGTATCGGCGACTTGTTCTATTTCGCCGTCTCCTCCGCAGGAAGCTAAGGATACTATCATTCCAAAAATCAAAACCTGAACCGATAGGGATAATATTCTTTTTACACGAATTTGCGTTAGGGATAGAACGGCGTGTTTGAACTCCTTTTTCTCTCTCGCTGTTCGAGAGAAAAAGAGTGAGTAGTGATAGCCCGACCCTTGTGGTAACGCCCTCAAAATATTCTTTATGCTATTTAATTTTTGATTCATTCTTCTTCCTTTATTATCTCCTCTTCAAATTTTAGATTATCTATAATGAAGTTTTGTCTGTCGGATGTGTTTTTCCCCATATAGAAAGTCAATATTTCCTCGATACTTTGGTCTTTTTCGACGAGAACAGGCTCTAAGCGTATATTTTCGCCGATAAAGTGCTTAAACTCGTCAGGGGATATTTCTCCCAGACCTTTGAAACGGGTAATTTCGGCACTCTTTCCTAATTTCTCAATTGCTTCTTTTCGCTCTTCTTCCGAATAGCAATAGAAGGTTTCCTTTTTATTTCGCACACGAAACAGTGGGGTTTGTAAGATTTTTACATGTCCTTTCTTTACTAAATCTGGAAAAAATTGCAAGAAAAAAGTCAGCAACAACAGACGAATGTGCATACCATCAACATCCGCATCGGTGGCTATGATTACGTTGTTGTACCGCAAATTTTCCAATCCATCCTCTATGTTTAAAGCCGCTTGAATCAGGTTAAATTCTTCGTTTTCGTAAACCACTTTTTT
Organism: Flavobacteriales bacterium; assembly: GCA_027047735.1. Lineage (GTDB taxonomy): Bacteria > Bacteroidota > Bacteroidia > Flavobacteriales_D > Parvicellaceae > S010-51. The sequence continues at coordinate 1,304 of JALTUD010000313.1, forward strand.
GGTTAACCCGAAAGAATTTAAGGGTTTTCCACGCAAGCTGAAAACGGCTTGAGTAGCCACATCTCTGGACTTAGTAATTGAACCACTGGCAGAATCTCCCTCGGTGATAAATAAGGAAGTTTCTTCTCTTCTTTCGTTTTTCAGGTCGTTGAAATGAATTTTACAATCTCTCAATTTTTTATTGTGCAGATTTGCTTTTTTTGCCCGTTCTCTAGCTAATTTTCTAATTCCGCTAAGCTCTTTACGTTCTTTTTCGGATTGTTTTATTTTGTTTTCGAGGACTTGAGCTACTTCAGGATTTCTATGCAGGTAATTATCCAACTTTTCTTTGAGAAAATCCATAATAAAGGCTCGAACGGTTTTGCCCCCGGGCTCAATTTCCTGAGAACCTAATTTGGTTTTTGTTTGTGATTCAAAAACCGGTTCCATTACTTTGATGCTAATGGCCGCAACAATGGATTGACGAATATCTACGGCTTCATATTTCCCATAAAAATCTTTTATCACTTTGGCAATCGACTCTCTAAAAGCACTTTGATGTGTTCCTCCTTGCGTGGTATGCTGACCGTTGACAAAAGATGAGTAATCTTCTCCGTAACTTCTAGTATGCGTGAAAGCCACCTCGATGTCCTCGCCTTCCAAATGAATAATCGGATAGAGCGGGTCGCCGTCCATATTGTTTTCCAACAGGTCTTTAAGCCCGTGTTTGGAATGGAATTTTTTGCTGTTAAAATAGATGGACAAACCTCTATTCAAATAGCAATAATTCCAAAAGAGTTTTTCTAAATAGTTATTTTTGTAAGTATAATTTTTAAAAATTTCATTATCGGGGATAAACTTGACGTAAGTTCCGTTTTCTTTATCCGTATCTTCTAAGTCGGACTCACGAATCAATACTCCTCTTTCAAATTCTGCTGTTTTCTTTTTCTTTTCACGAAAAGATTGCACTTTAAAATAGGAAGACAAAGCATTCACAGCCTTTGTACCCACACCATTTAAACCTACTGATTTTTTAAACGCTTTGGAATCGTATTTACCACCAGTATTCATTTTAGAAACAACCTCCACCACTTTTCCAAGCGGAATACCACGCCCGAAATCACGAACGGAAACCGAACCATCTTTCAGCTTCACGATAATTTTTTTCCCATTCCCCATCACAAACTCATCAATAGAGTTATCCATCACCTCTTTTACCAAGATATAAATACCATCATCAGCTGACGAACCATCTCCCAGTTTACCAATATACATTCCGGGACGCATACGAATATGCTCCTTCCAATCCAACGACCGTATATTATCTTCCGTGTATTCTACTTTTTCTGACATTGAAACGTTACTTCTGTAAAACTAAATAGATAGGTATTCTGTTTTTAACACCGATTTATAACCAAAACGATATAACTTATCAAAAATAGTAAAAAAGACACTTATTACGCACTTTCCTTCTATGATTTATCCACAAAACTACTGTTAATACCATTACTCAAGTTTATTTGGGCGTTCCCCCACTCTACAAAAACAACATATCGCTAACGCGAAACATTGTTTTTGAAGAGTGGGGTCGGGCTATCCGCTATATCTTTTGCCCTCCAAAAGGAGGGAGGGCAAAAGGATGCCGCTTCTATCCCTAACGCGGACGAAATTGGCGGATAGAAAGTGAATTTTAGTTCTCAGACAAGATAAAAACCTTCAACAAAAAAAAAACATACCTCTCTGTAAATCTACACATTATAAAGCAAGCAGTAAACTTTAAAAAATTATTTTACAAAAAAACTGATTTTTTAATTGCTTAATATAAAAAAGTATTTATCTTTGCACCCGTTCTTTAATGAACACCTAATTAAATTTAGGGCGATTAGCTCAGTTGGTTCAGAGCACCTGCCTTACAAGCAGGGGGTCGTAGGTTCGAATCCTACATCGCCCACAAAAAGTTTCTTCTAAACGGAAACTAAAAAAACAGTTTAGGGCGATTAGCTCAGTTGGTTCAGAGCACCTGCCTTACAAGCAGGGGGTCGTAGGTTCGAATCCTACATCGCCCACTTTAAATAGAAAAACATAAAAAAGGGAAATTATTTTTATAATTTCCCTTTTTTATGTTCTCTACTTACTCATTTTAGAGTAAGCAATTACATTTCTACTGTTTAATTTCAACCTATCTTATTGATAAAATTCCTGTATTAAGGGCAAACAGTTAAACCTTTTTAATTAATCTACCACATCGTAATATTTGCTAAATTTGAACAGGTAAAAACCTAAAAACAAAATACACTGAGCGATAAGCAACCAACCTAAAGCAGTTGCTCCTTCTTGTATTTTATCCATTCCGTTGATTGCCAATTGAATTGAGAACGCCATTAGAAATGCGTAAACTGCAACTTCTTGATAGGAATTTTTAAACCAACTTTTTTCTCCGTTTTTTCTTTTGTAAAACATAGTAAATAATTTAATTTTAGGGTGATGCCATTTATACCTTTCATCCAAAAATACATTTTCAGAACGAATAACCTACTAAAACAAATGCTTTTCAGCATGATAAGACGAGCGAACCAATGGTCCGCTTTCTACGAAACGATAGCCCATTTTTAGTCCTATTTCTTTGTATTCCGCAAATTTTTCAGGCGTGATAAAGTCTTCTACAGGTAAATGTTTAGGCGTTGGTTGGAGGTATTGTCCTAATGTGAGTATATCTACACCAACGCTTCGCAAGTCTTCCATTGTTTCCACCACTTCTTCTTCGGTTTCGCCTAAGCCCAGCATAATACCGGATTTTGTTTTCATCCCTGCCTTTTTTAGTCTTCTCAGCACTTCTAAACTTCTGTTGTATTTGGCTTGTATCCTGACTTCTTTGGTCAACCTTCTTACGGTTTCTAAATTATGTGAAACGATTTCCGGAGCTACGTCTATGATACGTTGTAAATTGTGCCACTTTCCTCCAAAATCGGGGATTAAGGTTTCCATTGTGGTTGTTGGCGAAACTTCTCGTACTGCTTTTACGGTTTCGCTCCAAATGATTGAACCTCCATCTTCTAAATCGTCTCTATCTACGGAAGTGATGACACAATGCTTTACTTTCATGAGTTTGACGGAATTGGCTATTTTTTGAGGTTCTGCCAAGTCTGCCGGTAGGGGTTTACCGGTTTTTACACCACAAAAACCGCAAGAACGTGTACAGATGTTTCCTAAAATCATAAATGTTGCTGTTCCTTCTCCCCAACATTCTCCCATATTAGGACAACTCCCGCTTTCACAAATTGTGTGTAATTTATGTTCGGATACGATATTTCTTACGTTTCTATAATTTTCTCCCGTTGGTAGTTTTACTCGCAACCATTTTGGTTTTCTTTTTATTTTACTTTTTAAGTCCTCTCCCATTTTTTTAAATCTTTTTGCTTCCGAATTGAAAATTCAGGTACAGCGTTGGATATAAAAATCTGTTTTTTATATCTGCCATTATTTCTAATCGTTTGTAATATCCATCTAAGCCTATTCCTACTTCAAGGCTTCGTATCTTATCTCTTTCTCCCGAGTACTCAAATATAAATCCTGCTCGAATGTTGGCTCCGGGAACAATTACCGTTTCTGAGATTCCTTTGATATTCGATGCTCTCCCGTAGATATTGGTTACGTGATGATATACGGGATCATACTTTTCCGTAACAACATGTATTCTCTGGTTACCATCTAACTTGAGGATTTCTAAATAAACGGGCTTTAAAAAGGCTAAGGATATTCCATAATTGAGATTAAAGGCTATTTCTACTCCTCGTTCACGTAATTTTGAATAGAGTACTTTTTTGGTTCCTTTATTCAGTCGTAATAAGGCTACACTATTCAACTTCCCGTAAACATAGCCTTTGGCTTTATCGTCATTGGTTGGCTTTCGCTTGAACTCTTTTTCGTGTTTTAAAGAAACGAACTCAATCGTGTAGGTGTTTTTCTTTTTGAAAGTGTTGAATTTTGAATAGGTAAATGTTCCTCCCCAACCGTTGGTATGTAATTGCAATCCTCCGTAAAATTCTTTTCTAAGACTAACTTTATTATTGTTGGTAGCAGGTAATTGGGCATAGGCAAAACCTATACTTGTAAAAACAAGAGCTATTATGCTAAATAATCTTATGGTGATATGTGGGCGTATTCCTAGCAAGGTCCGTTTTTTTTGTAAAAGTACAATTTTTACTTGTTATTAGCAATCGTTTTTGAATAACGTTGACTAACTCCATTTAAACATTGAAAAGAACTTTATAAAGTATTTTTATTCTTACCACTCTTCACTTGCATTAGGGATTGTATCCCTAACACGAGCAAAATAGACGATATAAAGCGTTTTTTGATTCCTTATACTTCTTCATAAAAGTTTTCCATAGCTGGTACTATGCAAAATTTTTATTCATCGTCTAAGAAACCAAAAATTCACTTTCTATTCGCCAATTTCACTCGCGTTAGGGATAGAACGGCGTGTTTGAACTCCTTTTTGCCCTCCTCATTTTGAGGGCAAAAAGAGTGAGTAGTGATAGCCCGACCCCAATTTACAAAACAATCGTTTCGCGTTAGCGATATGTTTGTTTTGTAAATTGGGGGAACGTCCTAATCTTTATCCCATTCTTTATTTTTATAGTCTTTTTTAAACCACATTTTAAGGAGTTCTCCCATTAATATTTTCATTCTAAAGACATATAACGGTGCACTTAGTC
>JALTUD010000314.1 GCA_027047735.1 Flavobacteriales bacterium
AACCGACAAAATTTTTGTTTAGTGCAGCTTGTACCTTATACTCTCGTAATAATTCTATTATTTTGATTGAACTTTCGCGAAGCTCATCAGATAGTTCCCCTATCGCTTGTTTCTTGGCTTTTAAAGTGCCGGAAGCTGACCAAACATCTTTATCCAATGCTTTTAAAAGAACACTTTCTTTAACGGCAAAATTTCCCTTTGATATTTCAGAAAACACTCTACCTATTCCATTTTTACCACCCGCCAAATCACGAGCCTCAAGTCCTTGTTCGGTCAACCTTTTTACGATACGCTCTCCTTCGGTTATTAATTGAGATTTTAATTGTTGTACCTTTGTTGTAATCTTTTTTTGAATAACTATCAACTCTGGCAAATCGATTGACTGTAATTCTTCTATTGCTTCTTTTCCTTCTTCTTTCTCCAATACTTGAGAAAGGTTTTGCAACTCTTTCTCTACAGTTCCTTTTTCACTATTATCAATCAATTGCTCGGAAAATCGAATTAGATATTTCGTCAAATCTTTATCTTCTCCTACCTCATCCAAAAGCATCTCTATACTTCTCGAAATAAACAAACCGGTATCAGACTCCAATTCAAAATTCATAGCCAACCCCAATTCTCTAGTAAAAGAACGAATGATTCTATGAATAAACTTGTCAATTGTTAAGACATTGAACTCACCATAATTATGCAAAATATTTTTAAAAATTCGTTTACTCCTCCATCGAACATCCTCTTCGCTAACCGAAAGCTCTGTTAAATAATCTGACATCAAGTCCGATTCTTCATCGGAAGCCAACTTCTTAAGTGCTTCTAAAATTCGGCTTTTCATTTCATTAGCCGCCTTATTGGTAAATGTTATTGCCAATATTTTTTTAAACAACATTGCATCTTCCGAACGAAGAAGAATCAATATATATTCTTTCACCAAAGTATAAGTTTTACCCGACCCCGCTGATGAACGATAAATTTTAAAAGGCTTTTCGTTGTGCATAATACTTTTTGGTTTGAAACTGCTTAATACCATTTAAACCGACAAACAAGGTTTAAATAAAAACATAGTACTTTCATCAGTTTTTACAAGCTACTGGTCATTTTAGCCAATTTATTTCAATCATTTTAAGAACTCTTAGGCAACCCTTTCAAGAATTAGACGTCTGTATAGTAGTAATTTAGAGATTTACTACCTCGATTTTACTGATTTTATATTTTCCTTGTTTTAAAAGAGGGTTTTGGCAAACGTGCTAAAATCCTTTTTTTATATCTATCTTTTACCGAAATTTGTACGACACTCACTTTCAGGCAATATTCTAAAACTTAAAATCAAACCATAAAAAGAGTACCAATCTTTAAATTTTGAATTTCCCCGCTGTAACCCTACAATATCATTTCCTCCACTCAATTCTGCTGCTAACTTGCCATTCTCAACCTCCAGTTGATTCAAATCCACATACGTCCCACTCACATCATCTAAATAATCGGTAAATGTTTTTCTAATTCCGTATTCCAAATTTAAGGCAAAACGCTTATTTAAGTTTACCTTAACCCCCAACCCAACCGGTAAACTTATCTGAGCCGATTTATAGTTTTTATTCGGATTCTGCGATGAACCTTGACCTTCTGTCCCTAACGTTTGCAAACTTACCCAATCCCCGTTTCTTTTAGACTGAGGATTCATCTTAAAATAGG
>JALTUD010000315.1 GCA_027047735.1 Flavobacteriales bacterium
GTGTAAGCTGTGTACCCGGCTCACCAATAGACTGAGCAGCAATAACACCAACAGAATCACCTTTAACAGCAAGACGACCAGTAGCTAGGTTTCGACCATAACATTTTGCACAAACTCCTCTTTCTTTTTCACAAGTAAGAACTGAACGTATTTCTACCTCCTCAATTTCAGCAGTCTCAATAGCTCTAGCGTGTTCTTCTTTTATTTCTTCTCCTTCAGCAACAATGATTTCACCTGTTTCAGGATGTTCCACATCATTCAGAGCTACACGCCCTAAGATTCTATCAAACAAACTCTCTACAATATCTTCATTTTTCTTTAAAGCTGTTACCGTAAGACCTCTTAATGTTCCGCAGTCTTCATCATTAACAACCACATCTTGAGCAACATCTACCAATCTTCTAGTTAAATAACCGGCATCTGCTGTTTTAAGAGCTGTATCCGCTAAACCTTTACGAGCACCGTGAGTAGATATAAAATACTCCAAAATTGATAACCCTTCTTTAAAATTCGATAAAATTGGATTCTCAATAATATCTTGACCTCCATTTGCTCCTGATTTTTGTGGCTTAGCCATCAACCCCCTCATACCTGACAGCTGACGAATTTGCTCTTTAGACCCCCTTGCTCCGGAATCCATCATCATATAAACAGAGTTAAAACCTTGTTGGTCTTTTTTCAAGTTTTCCATCAAGATATGAGTCAAACGAGAGTTTGTATGTGTCCAAATATCAATAATTTGATTATAACGCTCGTTATTGGTGATAAGTCCCATACTATAGTTCATCATCACTTCTTCAACCTGTTTTTCGGCTTTTTTAATCATCTCATCTTTTTCTTCAGGGATAACAACATCACCCAAATTAAAAGAAAGACCACCTTTAAACGCCATATAATAACCTAAATTTTTAATGTCATCCAAAAATTTAGCAGCAGTTGGTACGTTGGTTACTTTCAAAATATCACTAATAATATCTCTTAATGCTTTTTTAGTTAAAACATCATTTATATACCCAGCCTCACGAGGGACTAACTCGTTAAATAAGACCCTACCTACAGTAGTTTCAATTAGTTTGGTAACATACTCACCGTTCACAAAATCTTCTGTTTTCACTTTGATTTGTGCATGTAAATCTGCAACACCTTCATTATATGCTATCTTAACTTCTTCCGGAGAATAGAAAGACATTCCCTCTCCTTTTACTTTTTCTTCAGGAGTAGATTTTTTAAGCTTTGTCATATAGTAAAGACCCAAAACCATATCCTGAGATGGAACCGTAATAGGTGCACCATTAGCGGGATTCAAAATATTATGAGAAGACAACATTAACATTTGAGCTTCTAAAACAGCAGCATTACCAAGAGGTAAATGAACCGCCATTTGATCCCCATCAAAATCGGCATTAAACGCAGTACATACAAGTGGGTGTAATTGAATCGCTTTACCTTCAATTAATTTAGGTTGGAAAGCCTGAATACCAAGACGGTGAAGTGTAGGAGCCCTATTTAAGAGAACAGGATGTCCTTTTATTACATTCTCTAATATATCCCAAACGATAGATTCTTTTTTACTTACTATCTTTTTAGCCGACTTTACTGTTTTTACAATACCTCTCTCGATTATTTTACGAATAATAAAAGGTTTAAACAGTTCCGCTGCCATATCTTTAGGCAAACCACACTCATGTAACTTCAAAGTAGGGCCAACAATAATAACAGAACGAGCAGAATAATCAACTCTTTTTCCTAATAAGTTTTGACGAAAACGTCCGGATTTACCTTTAAGACTATCAGAAAGAGATTTTAAAGGTCTGTTCTTATCTGTTTTAACAGCACTAGATTTCCTAGAGTTATCAAACAATGAATCAACAGATTCTTGCAACATACGTTTCTCATTACGTAAAATTACTTCAGGTGCTTTGATTTCAATTAATCTTTTCAATCTGTTATTTCTGATAATAACTCTTCTGTATAAGTCATTCAAATCAGAAGTAGCAAAACGCCCACCATCTAGAGGGACAAGAGGTCTCAAATCCGGTGGGATAACCGGTACTGTTTTAACAATCATCCATTCCGGACGATTTTCTATTCTAGAATTTGCGTCTCTAAAAGCTTCAATTACTTGAAGTCTTTTTAAGGCTTCATTTTTTCTTTGTTGAGATGTTTCAGTATTGGCTTTATGACGTAATTCATAAGATAATTTATCTAATTCTAAACGTTGTAATAAATCATAAAGAGCTTCTGCTCCCATTTTTGCAATGAATTTATTTGGATCAGAATCTTCCAAAGCTCTATTCTCCCTTGGTAAAGTATCTAGTATATCTAAATACTCTTCTTCTGTTAGAAAATCAAGATATTCAACCGCTTCACCATCTGGCTTAGTTACACCGGCAGGATTAATCACTACATATCTTTCATAATAAATTATCTGATCTAATTTTTTTGTTGGTAATCCAAGTAAGTATCCTATTTTATTAGGTAAAGAACGGAAATACCAAATATGTGCTACAGGTACAACAAGCGAAATGTGTCCCATTCTCTCTCTTCTTACTTTCTTTTCAGTTACTTCAACTCCACACCTATCACAAACAATTCCTTTATAACGGATTCTTTTATATTTCCCGCAATGACATTCATAATCCTTAACAGGACCAAAAATTCTTTCACAAAACAAACCGTCACGTTCCGGTTTATAAGTTCTGTAATTAATTGTTTCAGGCTTCAATACTTCTCCATGAGATTTTTCTAAAATCATTTCAGGAGAGGCAAGACTGATAGTTATTTTACTAAATCTACTTCTAGGTTTCGATTCTTTTCTATAAGCCATATACTAGTATTTTTTGTTGTTTCAACAACATTTAAAATTTATTATTATTGAAGTTACGCTTTAAATAACTTCAATAAGCAAGAAGAAAATTCTTCTTGCTTATTTAATCTTGTTAATCTAAAGTTATGTTCAATGCCAAACCACTTAATTCATTTAACAACACATTAAATGATTCAGGAGTTCCTGCTTCAGGTAAATTTTTACCTTTTACTATAGCTTCATAAGCTTTAGCTCTACCAATAACATCATCAGATTTCACAGTAAGAATCTCTTGTAAAATATTTGATGCACCAAAAGCTTCTAGAGCCCAAACCTCCATCTCACCAAAACGTTGACCACCAAATTGAGCTTTACCTCCAAGTGGTTGTTGTGTAATTAAAGAATAAGGACCGATAGAACGAGCATGCATCTTATCATCAACCATATGGCTCAATTTAATCATATAAATAACACCTACAGTTGCCGGTTGATCAAAACGTTCACCTGTTCCACCATCATATAAATATGTTTTCCCATTACGAGGCAAACCAGCTTCGTCAGTTAAAGCATTTATTTCATCCATACTGGCACCATCAAAAATAGGAGTAGCAAACTTTTTACCCATTTTTTCACCGGCCCAACCCAACACTGTTTCGTAAATCTGACCAAGGTTCATACGAGATGGTACACCTAATGGATTCAGAACAATATCAACAGGGGTTCCATCTTCCAAATATGGCATGTCTTCTTCACGTACAATACGTGCAACAATACCTTTATTTCCGTGACGACCCGCCATTTTATCACCAACTTTCAATTTACGTTTTTTAGCTAAATACACTTTAGCCAATTGAATAATACCGTTTGGTAATTCATCTCCAACAGAAATTCTAAATTGTCGACGTTTATGTTTACCAATAATTTCAGTAGCTTTCATACTGAAATTATGTAATACTTTTTCAATTAAAGCATCAATTTTAACATCTCCAGTCCATCCTTTAGGGTTAATATGCATAAAATCTAAATCCTTTAGATTTTTCTCAGTAAACTTAACCCCTTTCTTAAGAACTTCCTCTTTGTAATTATTGAAAACTCCTTTTGATTTTTTATCTCCGGTAATTTCAATTAACTTAGAAATTAATATGCTTTTCAACTCATTAACTTCTGCGTTCATTTCTTTTTCTATTTGCTCTAATAAAGGTTTATCAGCGGCTTTAGATTTTCTATCTTTAACCGAACGAGCAAATAATTTTTTATTAATAACAACACCTCTGGTAGAAGGAGAAACCTTCAAAGATGCGTCTTTAACATCACCGGCTTTATCACCAAAAATAGCTCTTAACAATTTTTCTTCAGGAGAAGGATCACTTTCACCTTTAGGTGTAATTTTTCCAATAAGAATATCACCTGGCTTAACATCTGCACCTATTCTGATAATTCCGTTTTCATCTAAATCTTTGGTAGCTTCCTCACTTACATTTGGAATATCCGCAGTTAATTCTTCAATCCCTCTTTTAGTATCTCTTACTTCCAAAGAATATTCATCAATATGAATTGACGTGAATATATCTTCTTTCACTATTCTTTCAGAAATAACAATCGCATCCTCAAAGTTATACCCCTGCCATGGCATAAAGGCAACTTTTAGATTTTGCCCCAAAGCTAGTTCTCCCATTTGAGTACCGTAACCTTCAACAAGAATATCTCCTTTCACTAATTTCTGACCTTTTTTTACAACCGGCTTTTGAGTAATTGAAGTTCCTTGGTTTGTCTTTCTGTTTTTTATCAGTTTATATACCTTAATATCATCCTCAAAACGAATTAACTTTTCTTCTTTTGAAAGTTCGTATTTAACATGAATTTCATTTGCATCTACATAAACAACTTCACCTTTCCCTTCAGCGTGATGTAAAGCTCTTGAATCACGAGCAATTAACTCTTCAATACCGGTACCTACAATTGGAGAATTAGGTTTTAGCAATGGTACAGCTTGACGTTGCATATTAGACCCCATCAAAGCACGATTTGCATCATCATGTTCTAAAAAAGGAATACAAGAGGCTGCAATAGAAGCAATCTGATTTGCCCCGACGTCAATAAAATCAATATCCTCTGGATTAGACATAGGATAATCACCTTGAAAACGAGTTTTAACTCGATCAGTAACAAAGTTACCTTTACCATCCGTTTTAGAAACTGATTGTGCAATATTCTTGTTATCTTCTTCTTCCGCAGTTAAATAAACAGGGTCATTTTTTATATCAATTTTACCCTCTATAACTTTTCTATAAGGGGTTTCAATAAATCCTAGTTTATTAACTTTCGCATAAACCGCTAACGAAGAAATAAGACCAATATTAGGTCCTTCGGGAGTTTCAATCGTACATAGTCTTCCATAGTGAGTATAATGGACATCACGCACCTCAAATCCTGCTCTCTCTCTAGACAAACCACCTGGTCCTAAAGCAGATAACCTACGTTTATGAGTAACTTCTGCAAGAAGGTTAGTTTGATCCATAAATTGAGACAATTGGTTTGTCCCAAAGAATGAGTTTATTACAGCAGAGAGAGTTTTCGCATTAATTAAATCTATAGGAGTAAAGACTTCATTGTCCCTGACATTCATCCTTTCTCTAATTGTACGTGCCATTCTAGCAAGTCCAACACCGAACTGATTGTATAATTGCTCTCCTACCGTACGTACACGACGATTACTCAAGTGATCAATATCATCAACATCGGTTTTAGAGTTAACCAACTCAATCAAATACTTAACAATAGAAATAATATCATTTCTAGTTAAAACCCTTTGTGTAAGAGGCTCATCTAAGTTTAACTTTTTGTTAATTCTATAACGACCAACTTCTCCCAAGTCGTATCGTTGCTCAGAAAAGAACAATTTATCAATTACACCTCTAGCTGTTTCTTCATCAGGTGGTTCAGCATTTCTTAACAAACGATAAATAAATTCAACAGCTTCTTTTTCAGAATTGGAAGTATCTTTTTGAAGCGTATTATAAATTATCGCAAAATCTCCGGCATTTATATTCTCTTTATGTAAGATAATAGATTTAACACCGGCCTCTAAAATAAGATCGATATGTTCTTTTTCAAGTACTGTTTCACGATCAATCAAGACTTCATTTCTTTCAATAGAAACAACTTCGCCTGTATCTTCATC
>JALTUD010000316.1 GCA_027047735.1 Flavobacteriales bacterium
CGTTGAATCCAAAATTAAGAGAGGAGTATGCTCAAAAAATGAAATCGTTATTGGTTTCGGGAGGGAAATTAGTCGGATTGTTGTTTGATGATGAGTTATACAAAGAACATCCTCCTTTTGGTGGTTGTAAAGAAGAGTATGAGCAGTTGTTTAGGAAGTATTTTTCTAAAGTGAGTATTGCCCCTACCGATTTATCTATTGAAGAGCGTTTGGGGAGAGAGTTGTTTATAGAGATTGAAAATTAATTTTTTCGTTCGTTGATATTTTGGGGGCTTTCGTCATTAGTTTGGGAGATGAAATCAATCTTGTAATTTTTTTTGAAAAATAAAAGCAACCGAAAGAATAAAGTATCGTCATAAAGGCAGACAAGGAAAATGAAACTGGAGCAAGAAGAGTTAGATAGTATAATTAGAGGGTGCAAAAACCGGGACAGACAAAGCCAACAAAAGGTGTATGAAATGTTTTACGGAAAGATGTTGCCCCTTTGCAATCGGTACGCTAAGAATGCCGATGAAGCTAAGGATATTTTGCAAAATGGTTTCATAAAAGTTTTTGAAAAAATTGACAAATATGATTTTACCGGGTCTTTTGGCGGTTGGGTGCGTCGCTTGATTGTAAACACTGCCATAGACCATTATAGAAAGCATAAAAAGGAATTTTTGATTGAAGACCAAGCTAGGATTGAAGATGAAGATAAGTGGTATGAAGATGAACCTGCTTCAAAATATGAGGGAATAGGTTACGAAGACATACAAGAAGCTATAAGACAATTGTCTCCCGCTTACAGAATGGTGTTTAACCTTTATATATTAGAAGGTCATTCCCATCAAGAGATTGCTGACATATTAGGTGTTAGCGTAGGGACTTCCAAGTCTAATTTGGCTAAAGCGAAAGCAAATGTCAAAAAAATATTAACGAAGAAATTAAAGAAATGAAAACAAATAAACTAGACAATTTCGAAAGTCTAATCCGGGAAAAATTGGAGAGTGAGGTTGCTCCTTATAATCCTTCGGATTGGAATGATTTGAATAAAAGATTGGATGCCTTATCTCCTAAGCCTTTTTATAAAAGCAGTTGGTTTATAGGAGGTAGTGCGGCTCTAGTACTTATTGCCGGTGTAATTGGCTTGACAACAATTGACGCCGATAACCATGAGGTAGCATCTTTAAATGAAAACGCTGAGAAGAAAGTAACTCAGGCAATTCAAAAAGTAAAAGAAGAAGCTGAAAAACCTGCAAATAAGACTCAACATCATGAAGAAAATATAGAAGTTAGTTTGCATAAAGAAGATAACAATCCTATACCTCAAAATAGAATTAATCAAACTCAAAATACAGCTGAAAGTGAAACCCATATAAACGAGGGAGAATCCTTAACTACAGAAGAAATCCAACCAACAGAAACCACACCTGATTCTCCTTCGTTTATTGCTGCTAACGAGCAAATTAACTCAAGCAAAGAAAATGAACAAAATTTAGATATAGAAAAACCGATTGCTGAATTTAAGGTAAAAGGAACTACTTCGGGTTGTAAAGGTTTGAATGTTCAGTTTGAAGCAAAGGAACAACCGAAAGTTAATTATTTATGGAGTTTTGGTGACGGTAATTACAGTTCTGAAAGAACCCCTCAACACACTTACAATCAAGCGGGCGTTTACTCTGTTGAGTTGATTGTTCAATCTACGGAA
>JALTUD010000317.1 GCA_027047735.1 Flavobacteriales bacterium
GTATTTCATCTTTCGACGGATACGCGTTATAAAGGTATGTTGCTATTAACTTTAGTTCCTCTTTCGTAACATTCCCTTTTTGAGAGGGCATTACGCCAAAACGCTCTATCGCATGTGCTTCACAAAATGATTTATCTTTAGATGGATTGTGCGCGTAATCAACGATAAAGTCAATGACTTTTTGTTTTTTTTCGACTTCATTTTCGGCTTTGATACCATCATTCACATGAAACATTACGCCCATAATCGGCGGAGCCTTCATCTTTTTTCTATCGGCTTTGCTCTTTGGAAACTCTGTACTATGGCATTTAGTACATTTCTCAATAAATAATTCCTTTCCTTTTCCGTCTTGTAGTACTGTTTCATAGTTAGTCAATTTTACTTGTTTTGCTCCTGAAAACGAGAATAAAAATGATGTTCCTAAAATCGAAAGAGAAAAGACTCCTAAATTTTGTGTTATTTTCTTCATATCATATATTTTGGAGCAAATTTCGTCAACGAAAGAGATAAAAACACTGAGTAAAATCAGTAGTTACACTAACGTCGTAACCGCTATAAAATGAAAATAGGTTCCAAACATTACAAAGAAATGAAAGATAGCATGGTTATACGGAATTTTCTTTACAGCATACAATACCGCCCCAATAGTATAGAAAATACCACCTAACACAATCCAATCGACACAATCTTGCGGTGCATTTGCAATAAAAGGTTTATAAGCAATTACCACCAACCAACCTAAAGCGACGTATAAAGCAGTTGACAACTTACTAAACCTTCCTGTAAAAAAGAGTTTGAATACTACCCCTGCCAAAGCTAATCCCCAAACAATAGAAAACATCACAATACGCCACGTACCATTAAGAACAATGAGCATAAAAGGTGTATAAGTGCCTGCAATCAGCAAATAAATAGCCGTATGGTCTAAAATATTCAGTTTCCTTCTGAGTTTAGGCTCTTGCACGGCATGGTAAAAGGTAGAAGCTCCATACAATAGAATCATACAAATACCGAAAACGGAAAACCCAACGATATAAAGCTTATTGTGAGTTGATAAAGCCAATCTGATTAAATATATCGTTGCCCAAACAGACAACAACAACCCGATACCGTGTGTCAATACATTGAGAAACTCTTCTGTTTTGGAATAATATTTTACCGGTTTTTCTTTGGTCATTGTTTATCTTGTTTTATTTGTTCAAATATGGATTGTTTAGGAACAAAACGTTTTTTTGCATAATCAAAAACTTGTTGTTGTATCGTTTTAAAACGATTATCATCATATCTAATCCACTCCTGTAATTCTTGTTTAAATGCTGTTGTAGAAAGTGGCAAGTCTGCTCCAATTCCTTTTTTCTTTAATTCTTTCCAAGGGGTGTGTTCGCTGACCAATACCGGACGACCGAGACAAAGAGCTTCGGCAATGGAATGTCCGAAATTTTCGTTTAAACTGGTACTGATTAACAGATGATTGTTCTCAATCTGTTTTCGCACTTCGGAAGGTGGTTGTGCACCTAACATTTTTACCTGAATAGATGCAGACAATTCCCGTATAGCATGTTGACATTTAATCCAATATTCTTTGTCTTCTACAGGACCTATTAACGTTAGCGTTAAGTGTTGATATTCTTCTATTTCTTTTAGCACCTCCAATAAAAACAAAATATTTTTTATCGGAACGATTCGCCCCACCATTATCAATGAAAGTTCGCCTTCTTTTTTTGATATGGTTTTTATTGTACGGGGAACTAAAGCTATATTGGGTTCTATGATAATTTTTGAATTATCGCCAAAAACTTTTGTGATTTCCGCTTTTTCTATTTCCGAGGTAGCATGCCAATAGACATTTTTATAAACACCAAACAACTTTGCATAGAATAGAAACAGTTTTTTCTTTAGCGGTTTGATTGCCAAAGACTCCTTACCGAGCATTCCACGAGGGGCAAGTACGATTTTATGCGAATTTTTAAATACAGATAACGGTAACAACGTGAATTTCGATGAAAACAAGCTATTCAAGTATATCCATGCAGGTTGAATTATATTGACCTCATACCTAAACCGCTTAGCGTTAATGTCTTCTTTTTCCAAGTACAGAACATGAGCTGAATCTTGTTTTACCCATTTTCCTGTTTCAATATCCAACTTATTATTATCAATATCAACATTACTTGTTATGATGTAAAAATCATATCTATCTGAAAAAGTTTCGACTGTCGTATAAACAGAACGAATAGGTCCTCCTGCTTTATACGCCGGGACATACCAATCAATAAAAACTACTATTTTTGGCTTATTACTCAAGGTATTATTTTTGCAACATTTGGTTTACCAAGTGCCAAGCTACTACACCATAACTCACCGATACATTGAGCGAATGTTTAGTGCCGAATTGAGGTATTTCCAAGCTCCCGTTACATATATCAATAACTTTTTGCTCTACTCCTTTTACTTCGTTTCCAAAAACTAAAGCTATAGGCGAACCATCGTAGGTAAAATTATTTAACATAACCGATTGTTCGGTTTGTTCGACGGCATAAACTCTTACGCCTTTTTGTTGTAATACATCAACGACTTCTATGGTGTTTTCGCTGTAATACCAATCGACGGATTCGGTTGCTCCTAAAGCAGTTTTTTGTATTTCGCGATGTGGGGGTGTTGCCGTTATTCCGCACAAATAAATGGATTCTATATTAAAAGCATCTGAAGTTCTGAAAAATGTACCTACGTTATTTAAACTTCGTATATTATCCAAAATAACAATTACGGGAAACTTTTTTTGTTCTTTAAATTCTTCTACCGATACTCGATTGAGCTCTGAAAGTTTTAGTTTTTTATTCATTTTTATTGGTATAACCTTGAACAAGTTCTTCAACAAGTTGGACTCTTTCTTCACAAAGATAAAGTAACTTTGCTTATATTATCGGGAATAATTTATATTTGTTTGTTATTCACTACGGATTTAAGGTTTTTCTTATTTTCGTTACGTTAGGGATTGGTATCCCTAACACAGTTAATATAAGCACAATAAAATGTTTTTAGTATTCTTATACTTCTTTATATTTTATTTCCATAGCGGGTGCTATGCAAAAAAAATATTCATCGTCTAAGCATACTAAATTCCATTTTCTTTGCACTTACCTCAACTGCGTTAGGGATTGGTATCCCTAACACGAAATGAAAGTAAGCACATAAAGCGGTTTTGTCGCTCTCATACTTCTTCATATTTTATTTCCATAGTTGGTGCTATGCAAAGAAAATATTTATCGTCTGAGAACGGCAAAATCCACTTTCTTGCACTTATTTCATTCCGCGTTAGGGATAGAACGGCGTGTTTGAACTCCTTTTGTGTTGTTGCACTTATGCAACACAAAAGAGTGAGTAGTGATAGCCCGACCTTTACGGCGTTAAAATGTTCTTGCGTTGGGACGCAATAACATTTTTATGCCGTAAAGGGAACGCCCAAACATTAATAATTAGCATTTTAAAATGGCAACAGCAACAAAAAAGAAGGCAAAGAAAGTAACACCTTTGATGCAACAGTATAACCGAATTAAATCGAAGTATCCGGATGCTTTGCTTTTGTTTCGCGTAGGGGATTTTTATGAAACATTCGGCAGTGATGCGGTGGTGGCTTCTAAGATTTTGGGAATTGTTTTGACTTCTAGGAATAACGGTGGCTCGGATTTGGAACTAGCCGGATTTCCGCACCATTCGTTGGAAACGTATTTGCCGAAACTGGTTCGGGCAGGGCAACGAGTGGCTATTTGCGATCAATTGGAAGACCCGAAACAAACAAAAAAAATCGTAAAGCGAGGGGTAACGGAATTGGTTACACCGGGCGTGGCTTTTAACGAGCAAGTGCTGGATAATAAAAAAAATAATTTCCTTGCGGCTGTTCATTTTGATAAGAAAGAGGTGGGAGCTGCTTTTTTGGATGTTTCTACGGGAGAGTTTTTGGTGGCTCAAGGTGATGCTCAGTATATCGATAAATTATTGCAAGGTTTTAATCCGAGCGAGGTACTTTTTCAACGGAATTACGATAAGAAAATAATTGAGTATTTCGGCGATAAATTTTACACTTACAAATTAGAAGATTGGGTTTTTACAACAGATTATTCGCAAGAAACGCTCTTAAATCATTTCGGTACAAAGTCGCTAAAAGGTTTTGGGGTGGAAAATATGAATTTGGGAACGGTAGCTGCCGGTGCTGCCCTGCATTATCTGGCGGATACGCAGCATAATAAAATCAGCCATATTCAAAAGATTTCCAGAATTGACGAAAACAAATATGTTTGGTTAGACCGTTTTACCATTCGCAATTTAGAACTTATTTATTCGCAAAATGAGGGTGCGGTAACACTTATTGATGTTTTGGATAAGACCATTTCTCCGATGGGGGGCAGATTGTTAAAACGTTGGACAGTCTTACCTTTGAAAGAAGAACAACCGATAAAAGACCGTTTGGAAGTAGTGGATTACTTCACAAAGAATACGGATTTTATTGAAGAACTTTCGCGACACTTGAAAAAAATGGGGGATTTGGAACGACTTATCTCTAAAGTTGCCGCGGTTAGAATATCGCCAAGAGAAACGGTATATCTTAAATATTCTATCAAAGCACTCGAACCTATCAAAGCCCTTTGCGAACAATCGAATAATGAGGCTCTTAAAAAAATTGCCGACCAAATCAATACGTGTCAATACATCAGCGACAAAATAGAACGAGAGCTGAAAGACGAAGCTCCTGTTGTTTTATCCAAAGGAAACGTAATAAAAGAAGGTGTTAATCAAGAGCTAGATGATTTGAGAGACATTGCCTACAAAGGAAAAGATTACCTATTGCAGATGCAAGAACGCCTGATGGAAGAAACCGGAATCGGCAAATTAAAGATTGCCTTTAACAACGTTTTCGGTTATTACATAGAAGTCAGACATACGCATAAGGACAAAGTACCTGAAAGCTGGATACGCAAACAAACGCTAACCCAAGCCGAACGCTATATCACGGAAGAGCTAAAAGAGTACGAGACCAAAATATTGGGAGCAGAAGAAAAAATCTTAGCTCTGGAATCAAAAATATTTGAAAATTTGGTTGCTTCCATTTCCGATTATATTCAACCGATACAATTCAACGCTTCTTTAATTGCACGGTTAGATTGCTTGCTTTCCTTCGGGAAAATCGCCCTGAAAAACAACTATGTACGCCCGGACATCAATCGCACAAAAGTCTTAAACATAAAAGAAGGGCGACACCCCGTTATTGAACAAAACCTGCCTTTGGGTGAGCAGTACGTTAGCAATGATGTTTATTTGGACGACACCACTCAACAAATTATTATGATTACCGGGCCCAATATGAGTGGTAAATCTGCCTTGCTTCGACAAACGGCTCTCATTACCATAATGGCTCAAATGGGAAGTTTTGTACCCGCTCAAAGTGCCGAAATCGGGCTCGTAGATAAGGTATTCACCCGCGTAGGAGCAAGCGACAATATCTCCAGCGGTGAATCTACTTTTATGGTGGAAATGAACGAAACGGCGAGTATTCTAAACAACCTTACCGACCGAAGTTTAGTTCTTTTGGACGAAATCGGACGAGGGACAAGCACCTACGACGGTATCTCTATTGCGTGGGCAATTGCCGAGTACATTCACCAAAATCCAACCGCCAAAGCAAAAACACTTTTTGCCACCCATTACCACGAGCTTAACGAAATGGAAAACAGTTTTGAACGCATAAAAAACTACAACGTTTCGGTAAAGGAAATCAATAAAAAAATTATTTTCTTGCGTAAACTTGTTCGCGGTGGTAGTGAACATAGTTTCGGGATACACGTAGCCAAAGTTGCAGGAATGCCTAAACCGGTGCTGGACAGAGCCAATCAAATACTAAAAAAATTGGAAAAATCGCACTCTGCCGAAGAGTTACAAAGCAAGACCAAGGAGCTGTCCGAAGA